>NZ_PSVX01000047.1:0-29091 GCF_002932695.1 Rathayibacter sp. AY1D2
GGCTCCCTGATCCCGCTGGTCGGCACTCTCTCGGGTGCCGTGATCATCTCGCTCGCCTGCCTCCTGGCCTCGCCGCTGACCGCGCTGGTCGCCGCGATCTACTACCTCGTCTACATGCAGGTCGAGGCGTACCTCCTCAGCCCCCGCATCATGAACAAGGCCGTCTCGGTCCCCGGTGCGGTCGTCGTGATCGCGGCGGTCGCGGGCGGCACCATCGCGGGCGTGCTCGGCGCCCTGGTCGCGATCCCGGTCGCGGCATCGGTGATCATCGTCGTGCAGAAGGTCGTCTTCCCCCGTCAGGACGCCAGGTAGCGGACCGCACCGCGACGGCCGGTCCGCTCAGCGCCAGGGCGGCACCGCGCCGTCGACCGCGGCGCTGAAGCGGCGGACCGACTCCGGGACCGCGACGCCCTCCTCCGCCGGCACCGGCGCGAGCGTGCGGGTGACCAGGGGCACGACGCCCGCCCAGACCCCGGCCTCCGGCTCGTCGCCCGCTCCGTGCGCGCGCACCTTCAGGCTCGCCTCGGCCAGGGGGAGGCGCAGCACCAGCGTGGCCGCGATCTCGCGGGCGGTGCTCGCTCGCACCTCCTCGTCGCGCTCCGGCAGGAGGCGTGCCACCAGCAGATCGAGGGCCCGCGCCTTCTCCTCGCCCTCCAGCACCTCGGCCCGGCCGATCACCATCGCCGAGCGGTAGTTCATCGAGCTGTCGAAGGTGGAGCGGGCGACGACCAGTCCGTCGACCAGCGTGACGGAAGCGGTGAGGAGCGAGTGCCGCGCCGCCTCCCGCAGCAGTCCTCCGCCGCTCGACCCGTGCAGCAGGAGGGAGTCGCCGTCGCGGGCGAAGAGGATCGGCAGCACGATCGCGGCGCCGTCCCGCACGACGGCGACGTGGGCGACGAGCGCCTCGTCGAGCAGGGCGTGCAGCTCGGCGGGATCGGTGCGCTGGCGGTCGCGGAGACGGGAGACGCGGGTGCGGTCGGTGACGGGGAGGCTGTCCATGTCGGAATCGTCCCGCGCCGACTGGATCTGCCAGGATGCCACTGGGCCGCGATCGGAGTGGTCCAGAGCGGAGCGGTCGATGGCGTCGGGCGATCTGGAGATCCCGCTCCTCCTCGGGCCGTCGCCGCGCGGCTCGGTCCGCGCCGGGCTCGCCGAGGCGCTGCGCCAGGCGGTGCTGGACGGGCGCTACCGGGCGGGCGATCCGATCCCGTCGAGCCGCGTGCTCGCCGAGCGGCTCGGCGTCTCGCGGGGCTCCGTCGTCGCCGCGGTGGATCAGCTGGTGGGGGAGGGCTACCTCGTCGCCCACCCGCGCGCAGCGGTGACGGTCGCCTCCGACGGACTGCTGGCGCCGGCGCCGCAGGAGCCGCGGCCGGAGTCCCGGGAGACCGTCGTCCCGCCCGCCGCGGCGGACCTGAGGCCGGGCCGGCCGGACACCCGCGCCCTCGACACCCCGGAGTGGCGGGCCGCCTGGCGCCTGGCGCTCGCCTCGCCGCCCTCGGCGCCTCCTCGGGGTTCCGGGGACCCGGCCCTGCGGGAGCAGATCGCCGAGCAGCTGCGCCGGTCCCGCGGCGTCGACGTGCAGGCGTCGGACGTGGTGGTGACCAGCGGCACCGCGGGCGCCGTCGCGCTCCTGGCCCGCGCCGCCTCGGCCTCGCTCGGACGCGAGGTGCGCGTCGCCGTCGAGGACCCCGGCTACCCGGCCGTCCGGCGCCGCCTGCGCGCCGACGGGCACGAGGTCGTCGGCGTCCCGGTGCGCGGCGACGGCATCGACCTCGACGCTCTCGCGAGCTCCGGCGCGGACGTGGTCGTCGTGACTCCGTCGCACCAGTACCCGACCGGCGGCAGGCTCGCCCTCGCCGAGCGCCTGGAGCTGGTGCGCCGCGCGTCGGCCGGCCCCCTGCTCGTGGTGGAGGACGACTACGACAGCGAGTTCCGCTACGTCGGCGCCCCGCTGCCCGCGCTCGCCTCGCTCGACTCCGGCGGCGGAGTCGCCCCTGTCGGGTCGTTCTCGAAGACCGTCTCGCCGTGGCTCCGCATCGCCTACCTGGCCGTTCCGCGGGCGTCCTGGCTGCGCGCGGCGCTGGCGGGCCTCGACGACGAGAAGGACGCCTCCGCCTCGGGTCCGACGCAGGCGGCGCTCGCGCAGTTCATGGCGAGCGGGGCGTTCCGGAGGCATCTCACGCGCTCGAGACGGCGCTACGCCCACCGCCGTGAGCTGGTCCACGCATTCGGGGAGTCGGTGCCGTGGGGGCGCGCGAGCGGACTCGACGGGGGTCTGCACGTCGTCCTCTCCCTGCCCGCGCCTCTGGACGCGCACGCCGTCGCGGCCGCGCTGCTCCGGGAGGGACTGCTCGTCGCCACTCTGCACGAGTACGCCCTGTCGGGACGGGCCGCGACCGAGGCGCTGGTCCTCGGCTACGGCCATGTCGGCGACCTCGAGCTCGCTGCGGCGCTGGACCTCGTCGACCGGACCGTCCGCGCGCTCGCCGCCGGGGCCGTCCGTGGTATCCCTGGAGGATGACCCGCGACTCCGCCCTGCACATCACCGACGATCCCGACGCCGACGCGCTGCTCAGCCGCGACCCGCTGGCGCTGCTGATCGGGATGCTCCTCGACCAGCAGGTCGCGATGGAGACGGCCTTCTCCGGGCCCCGCAAGATCGAGGAGCGCCTCGAGGCGGAGGGCGCCTCGTTCGACGCCGCGTCGATCGCGGGCTTCGACGAGGACGCGTTCTCGGAGCTCTGCCGGACTCCGCCCGCGATCCACCGCTACCCGGCGAGCATGGCGGGGCGCGTGCAGGTCCTCTGCCGCGCTCTGGTCGACGACTGGGACGGCGACGCCGCGGCCGTCTGGACGCGGGACGAGCCCGACGGCCGCACGGTCCTCGCGCGTCTGAAGGCGCTGCCCGGCTTCGGCGAGCAGAAGGCGCGGATCTTCCTCGCCCTGCTCGGCAAGCAGCGCGGATTCCCGGGGGAGGGCTGGCGCTCGGCCGCGGGCGCCTACGGAGAGGAGGGCGCCTTCCGCTCGGTCGCCGACATCGTCTCTCCGGAGTCGCTGACGAAGGTCCGCGCCACCAAGCAGGCCGCGAAGGCCGCCGCCAAGGCGGAGAAGTAGGGCCGGGGGCGGCGGCCGGATGGATCGAGCGCTCGACGAAGGTCGCGGTCGCCGTCTCCGCAGTCGCAGGCCGAGCAGCCCGACCCGATGATCCCCGCCGCCACCGCCCGGCTGCGCTTCCGCGAGATGACCGCCGAGGACCTCCCCGACATGGCGGATCTGCTCGGCGACCCGGTCGTGATGCGGTACTACCCCGCGCCGAAGGACCGCGAGCAGGCGGCCGCCTGGATCGAGTGGAACCGGCGCAACTACCGCGAGCACGGCTTCGGGCTGTGGATCGTCGAGACACTCGACGGCGAGTTCGTCGGCGACTGCGGGTTGACCTGGCAGCGCGTCGACGGCGGGATCGAGCTCGAGGTCGGCTACCACGTGCGGGCCGGTCTGCACGGCCGCGGCTACGCCACTGAGGCGGCTGCGGCCTGCCGCGACCTCGCGCTCGCCCACCGCCTCGCGGGACGACTCGTGGCGCTCGTGCACCCGGACAACGCCGCCTCGAGGCGCGTCGCCGAGAAGACCGGCCTCCGCGTGATCGCCGAGGACCGCGACGGCGGCGGACTCCTCCGGACCGTGCTCGGGATGCCGCTCGTCGGGCCCGGGCGCCGGCCTCGGGAACGCTGACCGAACGCCCCCGACGGCTCCGGACCATCGCGCGCGGAGCAGGCCCTGAGCTGGAGCAGATCCTGAGCTAGATCCGGTCCTCCAGCGCCGCGATCAGCGCCGCGCGGTCCTCGCGGAGGATCGAGGCCCCGCCCCCCGGCACGGTCCGCACCTCGACGCCGCGGCCGGCGAGGACGCCGCCCAGCGAGCCGTGGCCCAGCGGGTCCTCCGGCATCACGGCGAGCGTCGGCACGGGGAACGTCTCGGGGGCCTCGGCCGCACCCCGTGCCGTCAGCCCGCCGGCGGAGTCCTGCTCCCAGAGCGCGTGGGCCGACACGTCGAGCTCGATCTGCTCGTCCGTCCAGATCGGGTGGCGGTGGCGGAGGGAGTCTGCGTCGCCCTTCTCGACGTGCGCGACCGAGCCGCCGCGGTGGAGCGCGCTCGTCAGTCCTCGGGCGTCCGAGAACGCGGGGTCGAGCAGGACGAGCCGGACGGCGCCGTACTCGGGGGCGAGCCGGGTGGCGACGACGGCGCCGAGGCCGTGGCCGATGACGAGATCGGGGGTCTGCAGCACCGAGGCGCGGACGTCCGACGCCCAGTGCTCCGGCGAGTACACGGGCGACGCCGGCGAGCCGCCGTGACCGGCGAGATCGGGGGCCACCACGCGGTAGCCGTGCTCGTGCAGCGTCGGGACCAGGGCGTACCAGATCCGGGAGTCGGAGCCGAGGCCGTGGAGGAGGAGCGCCGTCCGCTCGCCCGTTCCGCCGTAGTCGCGGACGAACAGCGCCAGCGGCTCGGCCGGCGCGGCGGCCAGCGCCTTCCGCTCGGCACGGGTCGGCTCGAGCACGAGGGTGTTGCCGAACGCCTGCGGTGCCGGCCCGAACGCGTCGCGCGCGCTCTGGATCACCTTGCGGCCGAGCATCGCGTTGCCGACGCCGCCCAGTGCCGCTCCGATCCCGAACGGCATCGCCCGGCCGACCAGGCCCGCGCCCTGTTGGGCGAGGAAGTGCTTGGCGAAGGACTTCTTCGCGCGGTCCGCCAGCTCGCCCACGAGGAAGGACGGCAGGCCCTTCGTGACCACGGAGCCCCAGTACTGGTTGAGGCCGCTGCCCCCGCCGACGGCCTGCCCGGCCACCTGGCGCACCATCTCGCTGCCGGAGGAGCCCATCATCAGCGTGAGCACGAGGGCCCGCGCGCGGTCCGGGTCCTCGAGCGGGATCCCGTGCACCTCCGTCACCGACTGCGCGAAGAGCGCGCTCGCCTCCAGGAACCCTGCGGCTCCCGCGCCGGAGAGAGCCACCGAGGCGGCCGTGCCGATGCCGGGGACGACGGCGGTCGCCCCGATCGCCGCGCCTCCCGCGGCCACGCTCGAGAGGTACTGCCGCTCGAGCGACGTGATGATCTGCTCCGGAGTCGCCCCGGGACGCCGGCGCCGCAGCAGGCGGATGTTCGCCAGCACGGCCGGGCGCTGCACCGCGAGGAGCCGGTCGAGCAGCTTCGCCAGCTGCGCGTTCTCGGAGCCGTCGGCCTGCTCCACCTCGCCGGCCCTCTCCACGGCGCGCTCGCGCTTGCGGTCCTTCTGGGCCATGTCGTGCACTCCTGCGTCCTCGGGCGCCGCGTGCGGGAGGGGTCAGTCGTCGGAGACGGTGCCCTGGACGGGCGGGCCCTCGGCCGGCGCCGTGCTGCTCCGCGGTGTCGGCGCGTAGTCCTCAGCGTAACGCGCGAGCACCTCCTCGATCGGCGCGTCCAGCACCAGGCGGCCCTTGTCCAGGTAGAGGCCGCGCGTGCAGAAGCGGCGGAGGTCGCGCTCGTTGTGCGAGACGAAGAAGAGGGTGCGGCCGGAGGCGAGCAGCTCCTCGATCCGCGCGTAGCACTTCTCGCGGAACGCCCTGTCGCCGACCGCGAGCACCTCGTCCACCAGGATGATCGGCTCCTCGAGCCGCGACACGACGGAGAAGGCGATGCGCACCTTCATCCCGCTCGAGAGGTGCTTGTAGGGGGTGTCGAGGAAGTCGCCGATCTCGGCGAACTCGATGATCGAGTCGAAGCGCGCGTCGACCTCGCGCTTGGACATCCCGTGGAGACCCGCGGTCAGGTAGACGTTCTCGCGGACGCTCAGGTCGGCCACGAAGCCGCCGGTGATCTCGATGAGCGGAGCGACGCCCCCGCGCACCTCCACCGCGCCCTCGTCCGGCAGCACCACGCCGGCGACGAGCTTGAGCAGCGTCGACTTCCCCTGACCGTTCCGGCCGACGACACCGATCGCCTCGCCCGCCCGCACCTGCACGTCGAGCCCGCGCAGCGCCCAGAACTCGCCGGGCCGCGAGCGGCGGGAGCGGCCGGCGAAGAGGTCCTTGAAGGAGCGGCGGCCCCGCCGGTTGCGGCGGAAGCGGATCCCGAGGCCGCGGCACTCGATGACCACCGGGGCGTCGGCCATCACAGCTCCTTCAGCACCGCGCGCTCGGAGCGGCGGAAGACGACGAGGCCCAGCGCCAGCACGAGCACCGAGATGCCCGCGGAGGCGAGGATGAGCGGGACGTCGAGCTCGCTCTCGAAGAACGCGGAGCGGTAGAGGGCGAAGATCCCGCTGAGCGGGTTGAGCGCCGCGAGCGGCCGGATCTGCTCCGGCAGGTTGGCCGTGGAGTAGATGATCGGCGACGCGTAGAAGAGGAACCGGAGCACGAGCTTCACGGCCCGCTCCAGATCGCGGAAGAACACCACGAGCGGGGCCACCAGCAGACCCACGCCGAGCGTGAGCACCGCCTGCAGCAGGATCGCCACGGGGAACAGCAGCGCCGCCCAGGTCAGGTGCGCGCCGGCGATCACGGCGAAGAGCACCAGCACCGGCAGGCTCGCCACGAACTCGATGCCCTTCGAGAGCACGATCCGCCCGACCCAGATGGTCCGCGGGATCGACGTCGACCGCACCAGCTTCGCCTCGCGGAGGAACGCGCGGGTCGCGTCGGACGTCGCCTGGTTGAACCACATCCACGGCAGCAGGCCTGCGAGCAGGAAGACGATGTACGGGTCCTCGCCGACGGTCCGCTGGAAGACGACGGTGAAGACGAAGAAGTAGATGCCCGACATCACGAGCGGGTCGAGAACCGACCAGACGTAGCCGAGCGCGCTCGTGGCGTACCGGACGGTGAGGTCGCGCCTGGTGAGCAGCCAGAGGGAGTGGCGGTAGCGCCAGGCCCGGGAGCGCCGGTGGCGCAGGGCCGTCTCGGTCGCGAGGGTGTCGGCCGTACTCACTGCGCGACTCCTCCCGTCGGCTCCGCTCGAGCCGGGGGAGGAGCCGGGAGCGTCAGACGAAGAGGTTCGCGCGCTCGAGGTCCTCGGCGAAGTCCACCTCGACGGCGTAGAGGTCGGAGATGTCCATCGGCTCGACGAGCAGGCGGTCCTGCTCGATCGCCAACTCTATGCCACGCTCGAAGTAGTCCTGGGCGTCGACCCGGGCGAGCTGGCGCACCAGCGCGGCCTTGTCGGAGGCGGACACGTAGTTGATCCCGACCGCCTCGCCGAGTCCGCCGCGCACCGTCTTGGAGAGCTCCTGGATGAAGCCCTCGGCGCTCGTCGTGTACTTGACCTCCTCGTCCGACACCTTCGAGGTGTTGACGGTGACGAAGGAGACGTCCTTCGCGATCAGCGCGGCCGCGCGGTCGAGGATGCGCGGGTCGAAGACGACGTCGCCGTTCATCCAGAGCACGCCGCCCTGCCCGCTCGCCTGCAGCGCGCGGAGGAGGCTCTTGGAGGTGTTGGTCTGGTCGTACTGCTCGTTGTAGACGAACGTCGCCGAGGGGAAGGCCTCGATGATGTGCTCGAGCTTGTAGCCGACGACGATGCTCACCGGGACCTTCGTGCCGAAGGCGTGGTGGATGTTGTCGAACTGCTGCTGCATGATCGTGCGCCCGTCGCTGAGCGGCGTGAGCGGCTTAGGGAGGGAGCGGCCGAGCCGGCTGCCCATCCCTGCGGCGAGGATGACGACGGTGGCGGGGCTGCTGCTCGTCGAACCTGTGTGCATCATCGTGTGTTCTCCTCGAATTAACCGCTGCGTCTCGATCTGATCGACTCCTCGGGTAGAGGCCTAGTTTACAGTTCACGCCCCCCGGGGCCAGGGTGGTTGACCTCTCGCCGTGTCGCCGGGTGTCGGCGCGGGCGCCGGGGGCCCGCGGGCGAGTTGGTACCGTAGCCGGATGACGTCCGTGACGAACGCCGAGCCCGCTGAGGGTGCCGCGGATCCGGACGGCGCCTCGCCCGTCGTCTTCGAGCTGCACCAGCTGACCCGGACCTTCGGGAGGACGGTGGCGGTCGACCGCATCGACCTGGCCGTCCGCGCGGGGACCTTCTACGGGATCATCGGCCCGAACGGCGCGGGCAAGACCACCACGCTCTCGATGATGACGGGCCTTCTTCGACCCGACACCGGCCGCGTCCTCGTGCACGGCGTCGACGTCTGGAAGGACCCGTCGGCCGCGAAGCCGCTGATCGGGGTCCTGCCCGACCGCCTCCGGCTGTTCGACCGGCTCACCGGCGCCCAGTTCCTCGCCTACTCCGCCGCGCTGCGCGGCATCGACCTCGCCACGGCGAAGCAGCGCACGGTCGAGCTGGCCGAGGCGCTCGGCCTCTCCGACGCGCTGGAGCGCCTGATCTCGGACTACTCCGCGGGGATGGCGAAGAAGGTCGCCCTCGCGGCGGCGATGATCCACGCCCCGCGCGTGCTGGTCCTCGACGAGCCGTTCGAGTCGGTGGACCCGGTCTCCTCGGCCGCCGTGATCACCGTGCTGCGCCGCTTCGTCGAGGGCGGCGGCACCGTCGTCCTCTCCAGCCACGGGCTCGACTTCATCGAGCGCGTCTGCGACGACGTGGCCGTGATCGTCGGCGGGCGCGTGCTCGCCTCCGGGACGGTCGCGGAGGTCGCCGGCACCGCGACGCTGGAGGAGCGCTTCCTCGAGCTCGCGGGCGGCAAGCAGATCGCCGAGGGGCTGCAGTGGCTGCACGACTTCTCCGGCTGAGGATCGACGTCCTCCTGGGCGCGTTCCGCTCCGGGCCCGCGCGCTCGGCCGGCGCCGTCCTGGGCGTGCTCGTGGTCGTCGCGGTGACGGCCCTGCTGATCGGGGCGATCGGCGCTCTGCGCTCCTCGGACGCGGCGGCGGGCGCTATCGTGACCGCCGGCGGTCTCGTCTCCGTCGGCTTCCTGGTGCTGCCCTTCCTGCTCGGCCCGCTCGACCCGATGGATCCGCGCGCGTTCCGCCTCTTCGGCCTTCCGCCGCTCCGCCTCGCCGGGGCGCTCGCCCTGGCCGGCCTCGTCTCGGTCCCCACGCTCGCCCTGCTGGTGGTCGGGCTCGCGAGCGCGCCGCTCGTCCCGGGCGCAGGCGCCTTCGCCGTGGTCGGCCCGCTCCTCGCGGTGGCGACGGCCTCGCTGTTCGCGCGGATCGGCCTCGCCGCCTCCGCCGCACTCGTCCCCTCCCGGACCGCCCGCGAGCTGCTGGCCGTCCTCGGCCTGGTGCTGATGCTGGGCGGTCCCGCAGCCCTCGGCGCCGCCGCGCTGGTCGACACGGGGGACACCCCGGTGCTCGAGCGCTGGGGCGCGGCGATGGGGGCCACTCCGTTCGGCGCGGCGTGGATGATCGCCCCGGCCGCCCGGACCGGCGACGCGCTCGGCCCGCTCCTGCTGGCCCTGGCGACGCTCGTCGCGGCGGGCGCGCTCTGGTGGCTCGTCGTCCGCCTGCTGACGGAGCGCCCCGAGCGCACGCACCGGCCGCCGCGCGGCCTCCGGCTGGGCTGGTTCGACGTCCTCGGCTCGACCCGGACCGGCGCGATCGCGGCGCGCAGCATCACCTACTGGCTCCGGGATCCGCGCTATCAGGCGTCGCTCGTCGCCGTGCCGGTGCTGCCGGTCGCGGCCCTGCTGCTGCTCGCGGTCGTCGGCGTCCCCTTCCCGCTGCTCTCGCTGCTCCCGGTCCCGCTGATCGCGCTGTTCCTCGGCTGGTTCCTGCACAACGACGTCGCCTACGACGGCTCGGCGTTCTGGCTCCACGTGGCCGCGGGCGTCCGCGGCTGGTCGGACCGGCTCGGCCGAGCCTTCCCGACCCTCCTGCTCGGCGTGCCGGTCGTCGTGCTCGGCTCGCTGATCAGCAGCGCGACCTCGGGGCTCCCCGATGCGCTGCCCGTCGTGCTCGCGGTGAACACCTGCCTCCTGCTCGTCCCCGCCGGCGTCGCCAGCGCCGTCTCGGCACGGCTCGCCTATCCGGCTCCGCGCCCGGGCGACAGCGCGTTCACGCAGCCCCAGGCCCCCGGAGCCAGTGGCGCCGGTCCGCAGTCCCTCGCGTTCGGCCTGGGGCTGCTCCTCTCGGCTCCGGCCGTGGTGCTCGGCGTCCGGGCCCTGTTCGTCGACCCGGAGGCGGCGGGCGACGCCGTGCTCGTCGGCTTCGGCAGCGCCGTGGTCGTCTTCGCCCTCGGCGTGCTCCTCGGCGGCCGGCTGTTCGAGCGCCGCGCGACCGAGCTGGTCGCGTTCACCAGCCGCTACTAGCGCCGCCCGATCCGGAGCGCACGGCCGCGGGCCCGGGCTCCGCGCGTAGGATCGTCGGCATGATTCCGCGCGTCCAGAACAGCAGCACCGACCCCCTCGAGGGAGGCGGAGGAACCGCCACGCTCGACCGCGAGCTCGAGGAGCTCCTCAACCAGGAGTCCATCGAGCCGGGCGACCACGAGCGCTTCTCCCACTACGTGCCGAAGGACAAGATCCTCGAGAGCGCCATCACCGGCAAGCCGGTCCGCGCGCTCTGCGGCAAGAAGTGGCTCCCGGGCCGCGACCCGGAGAAGTTCCCGGTGTGCCCGGCCTGCAAGGAGATCTACGCGAAGATGAAGTGAGCTCCCGCCCCGCTCACTCGTAGCGGGTCGGGATGACGGGCTCGCCGCGGCCGAGCCGGAGCGCGTCGATCGGCAGCTCGAGGACCGCGTTGGCGTGGTGCGCGCGGGCTGCCGCCACTCCCTCGATGCCGAGGTGCTCGGGACGGATCGTCCCGTCCTCGATCAGGGGGACGAGCAGCGCCCGCTCGCCCTCGCCGACGGCGCCCTCGGGGCCGGCGCCCACGTGCACGACCTCGGCCTCGGCGACCCCGTCGTCCGAGAGCAGACGGCCGGCGGCCTTCCGCCCGCCGATCGACGCCTTCGAGACCGACTTCTTCGCCACCGCGACCCACTCGCCCGCGTCGTCCTCGTGCGCGACCAGCTTGTAGACCATGCCCGCCGTCGGGTGGCCCGAGCCCGTCGCCACCGAGGTGCCGACGCCGTAGGAGTCGACCGGTGAGGCCGCGAGCGCGGCGATCCCGTACTCGTCGAGGTCGTTGGTGACCGTGATGCGCGTGCCGGTCGCGCCGAGCGCGTCCAGCTGCTGCCGGACGGCGGCCACCTGCTGGGGGAGGTCGCCGGAGTCGATGCGCACAGCGCCGAGGCCGGTGCCGGCGACGCGGACCGCCAGGTCGACGGCGGCTGTCACGTCGTAGGTGTCCACCAGGAGGGTCGTGCCGGGGCCGAGCGCGGCGACCTGCGCGCGGAACGCCTCCTCCTCCGAGTCGTGGAGGAGAGTGAAGGAGTGCGCGGAGGTGCCCATCGTGGGCACGCCGAAGCTGCGGCCCGCCTCCAGGTTCGAGGAGGCGCCGAATCCGGCGATGTAGGCGGCGCGAGCCGCGGCGACGGCGGACCGCTCGCCGGCGCGGCGCGAGCCCATCTCGGCCAGCGGTCGCCCGTCGGCGGCCGAGACCATCCGCGCGGCGGCGCTCGCCACGGCGCTGTCGTGGTTGAGGACGCTGAGCACCAGGGTCTCCAGCAGCACGCCGTCGGCGAAGGGCGCCTCGACGATGAGCACGGGGGAGCCCGGGAGGTAGACCTCGCCCTCGCGGTAGCCCCAGACGTCGCCCCGGAAGCGGTAGTCGGCGAGCCAGTCCAGCGTGCGGGAGTCGACGACGCGGTTCTCGCGGAGCCAGGACAGCTCGTCGTCGCCGAAGCGGAAGCGCGAGATCAGCTCGAGGAGCCGGCCGGTGCCCGCGAGCACGCCGTAGCGGCGTCCGGGCGGGAGGCTCCGGGCGAACACCTCGAACATGCAGCGGCGGTCGGCGGTGCCGCTGCCGAGGGCGCCCTCGACCATCGTGAGCTCGTACCGGTCGGTGAGGAAGGCCGTGGAGTCCATCCGCTCAGTGTTCCACGGCCGCCCCCGCGCGGCCCAGGCGCGGGTGCCGGGGCTTGCGCACGCCGCCGGGCCCGGGAACGGCGTGCGGACGGGACCGGGCCGCAGGGCGCGGGTAGGCTGTTCCTCTGTGACGGACGCACCGCTGGGCATCTTCGACTCCGGAGTCGGCGGGCTCACCGTCGCCCGCTCCGTGATCGACCAGCTGCAGAACGAGTCGATCGTCTACCTCGGCGACACCGCGCACTCGCCCTACGGGCCCAAGCCGCTCGCCGACGTCCGCGCCTACGCCCTCGACACCCTCGACACCCTGGTCGACCAGGGCGCCAAGCTGCTCGTCATCGCCTGCAACACCGCCTCGGCCGCGATGATGCGCGACGCCCGCGAGCGCTACACGCTCGGCCGCGGCATCCCGGTGATCGAGGTCATCCAGCCCGCCGTCCGCAGCGCTGTCCGCGACACCCGCAACCGCCGCGTCGGGGTGATCGGCACGGTCGGGACGATCCGCTCCCGCGCCTACGACGACGCCTTCGTCGCCGCGCCCGACCTGCAGCTGTTCACCGCCGCCTGCCCGCGCTTCGTCGAGTTCGTCGAGGCGGGCGTCACCTGGAGCGACGAGCTGCTCGCGGTGGCGGAGGAGTACCTCGCGCCGCTCAAGGCCGCGGGGGTCGACACGCTCGTCCTCGGCTGCACCCACTACCCGCTGCTGCGCGGTGCCATCGCGTACGTGATGGGGCCGGACGTCCGCCTCGTCTCGAGCGCCGAGGAGACCGCGCTCGACGTCTACCGGACCCTCGTGGCGCACGGCCTGCAGCGCACCTCCGCCGCGCCTCCGACCTACCGGTGGGAGGAGACGGGCTCGAGCGACTTCGTCCGCCTCGCCCGCCGCTTCCTCGGTCCGGAGGTCTCGAGCGTCGACCTCGTCGAGACCGGCACCATCAACCTGCGCGAGCTCGACCGGGCCGCGCTCCCGCACGATCGAGGGAGACCCGAGTGACCGACAGCACCGCATCGAAGGCCGCGCGCAAGGACGGGCGGGCGCCCGGCGAGCTGCGCACCGTGACGATCGAGCGCGGCTGGAGCACCCAGGCGGAGGGCTCCGCGCTCGTCTCGTTCGGGAACACCAGGGTGCTCTGCACCGCCTCCTTCACGAACGGCGTGCCGCGCTGGCTGCAGGGCAAGGGCAAGGGCTGGGTCACCGCCGAGTACGCGATGCTGCCCCGCTCCACCAACTCCCGCATGGACCGCGAGTCGGTCAAGGGGAAGGTCGGCGGGCGCACGCACGAGATCTCGCGGCTGATCGGCCGGAGCCTCCGCGCGGTGGTCGACACGAAGGCGCTCGGCGAGAACACCCTCGTGATCGACTGCGACGTCCTCCAGGCCGACGGCGGCACCCGCACCGCGGCGATCACCGGCGCCTACGTGGCGATGGCCGACGCGATCGAGTGGGCGCGCGGCAAGAAGTACGTGGGGCAGAAGGCGCAGCCGCTGATCGACAGCCTCTCGGCGGTGTCCGTCGGCATCATCGACGGCGTGCCGATGCTCGACCTGGCCTACGTCGAGGACGTGCGCGCCGAGACCGACATGAACGTCGTCGTCACCGGACGAGGCCTGTTCGTCGAGGTGCAGGGCACCGCCGAGGGGGCCCCGTTCGACCGCCGTGAGCTCGACGCCCTGCTCGACCTCGCGGTCGCCGGTGCCTCCCACCTCGCCCGCATCCAGGCCGAAGCGCTCGCCGCGGAGCCCGGAGCGTGAGCCTGGACCTCGTCCTCGCCACGCACAACGCGGGCAAGGTGGAGGAGTTCCGCGCCATGCTGGCCGGCGCGCTCCCCGGAGTCGGCGTCCGCGCCTACGACGGACCCGAGCCGGTCGAGGACGGCGTGAGCTTCGCCGAGAACGCGCTGATCAAGGCGCGCGCGGCGGCGGCGCACACCGGCCTCGTGGCGCTCGCGGACGACTCCGGGATCTGCGTCGACGTCCTCGGCGGCGCGCCGGGCATCTTCTCGGCCCGCTGGTCGGGACGCGCGCACGACGCGACGGCCAACCTCGAGCTCCTCCTGGCCCAGCTGCACGACGTGAAGGCGGAGCACCGCGGTGCGCACTTCAGCTGCACCATCGCCCTCGTGGTGCCGGACTCCGTGCTCCCCGGCGGTCAGGAGACGGTGGTCGAGGGCCGCTGGGACGGCGCGATCGCGACGGCCCCGCGCGGTGCGAACGGCCACGGCTACGACCCGGTGTTCGTCCCCGAGGCCGGGGCGCTCACGGCGGCCGAGCTCGCTCCCGAGCAGAAGAACGCCCGGAGCCACCGCGCCCGCGCCTTCACCGCGCTGCGCGCCGAGCTCGCCGCCCTGTCCGCCCGGCTCTGAGCCGGCGGGTTCCCACCGCGGGATGCCACTCCGGTGCACGCCTGTCGGCGTGCGGCGAGCCGGAGTGGCGTCTCGCGGAGGCGGAGGTCAGGACTTCGGGTGCTTGTCGTCCAGGGTGTCGGCGTCGAGCACGTAGGCGGCCGACTCGGTCGAGTCGGTCTCGGGGTCGGCGGCGAGCTTCGCCTTGCGCTGCTGCTGGAAGAAGTGGAACAGCGTCGGCAGCAGCGCGAGCACGACCGCGCCGATCAGGATCACGTCGATGTAGTGCGAGACGAAGTCGGCGACCGGCGGGATGAAGGCGAGCAGCCACCCGATCAGGGTGACCCCGCTGCCCCAGATCAGGGCGCCGATGAGGTTGTAGAGGCTGTACTTGCGGTAGTTCATGTGAGCCACGCCGGCCGCGATCGGCGCGAAGGTGCGGACGATCGGCACGAAGCGCGCGAGGATCACGGCGAGGCCGCCGAAGCGCTCGAAGAACGCGTTGGTCCGCTTCACGTTCTCGATGCTGAAGAAGCCGGACTCCTTGCGCTCGAAGATGCGCGGGCCGGCCTTGTGCCCGATCAGGTAGCCGACCTCGCCGCCGACGAAGGCCGAGAACCCGACGGCCAGGCAGATGAGCCAGATCGGGACGCCGAGGCCGCCGTTCGACGCGTTCTCGTGCGCCAGCAGGCCCGTGATGATCAGCAGCGTGTCGCCCGGGAAGAGGAAGCCGATCAGCAGTCCGGTCTCGGCGAACACGATGAGGCAGACCACGAGCACGCCCCAGGGGCCGAACGAGGTCAGGATCGTCTCCGGATCGAGCCAGGGGACGAGGGCGGCGTGATTCAACGGATCTCCAGTCGACGGGGGCCGGTGGCCGGTCGGCGGTCACGCGAGCGCGCTCAGCGTACCGGCCGATCCCGTGCGGAAGGAGGGACTCGAACCCTCACGCCTCTCGGCACAGGAACCTAAATCCTGCGTGTCTGCCATTCCACCACTCCCGCGTGCGGGCTCCAGTGTAGGAGGAGGGCCCCGCGCCTCAGCCGCGGGAGGCCGCCCGGGGGAGGTACCGCGGGATCCAGCGGGCGAGCGCCCCCGCTCCGCCCAGACCGAGCACCCCCATCACGACGGCGGCGAAGGGGAGGGAGATCAGGGCGGTGAGCGCCGACACGACGATCGGGGCGGCGGCGTTGCCCGCGTCGCCGGTGAAGCGGAACGCGCCGAGGAACGGGGCCGGATCGGCGGGGGGCGCGAGATCGGCGCCGATGGTCATCAGGATCCCGGAGCCGATGCCGTTCGCGGCCGCGAGCACGCAGGCCACGGCGACGAACCAGGGCACCGGATCGAGGGCGAGCACCGAGGCGGCGAGGGCGAGGTGGCCGAGCCCGAGGCCGATCATCGAGGGGATCGCGGTGGCGCCCCGGCCGAAGCGGTCCATCAGCTGGCCGCCGGCGTAGAAGAGGGCGAAGTCGAGCGCGCCGGCGATGCCGATGATGATCGCGGTGTCGGTCTCGGCGAGCCCGATGCTCACCGCCCAGAGGGGGAGGATCAGCGTCCGGCTCGCCCGCAGCGCCCCGATCACGGCGGCGCCGGTCCCCATCCGAGCGAGGACCCCGCGGTGCTCGCGCAGCGTCCCGAGCAGCGACTGCGGCGACTCCGGGACGGTCGCCGACGCCTCCGCGGCGACCACGTCCTCCGGAGCGGCGCGGTCGGCCGCGGCCTGCGCCCGCCGCAGCACCGTCGCGGGGTCGGGCACGAGCAGCAGGACCACGACCGCCGCCACGCAGCAGACGATGTGCACCCAGAAGACGGACTCGACGGAGCCGGTGAGGTGCACCACCCCGGCCGCCAGGAACGGGCCGATCAGCCAGCCGGCGCGGAACGCCCCGGCGAGGGCGCTGAGCGCGCGGGCGCGGTGCGTGATCGGGACGAACGACGTCATGAACGCGTGCCGCGCCAGCGCGAAGACCGCGGTCGCGAGGCCGATCACGAAGACGCCGATCGTCAGCCCGACCCATGACGTCGAGAGCAGGCACACCACGAGCCCGAGGATCGACGCGGCCGAGGCTCCGAGCATCGCGCCGCGCTCGCCGATCCGGGAGACGATCCAGCCGCTGGGGATGTCGCCCGCCAGCTCGCCGATCATGATCATCCCCGCCACGAGGCCCGCCAGGGCCAGCGTCGCACCGAGGTCGCCGGCCGCGGCCGGCAGGAGGGGGATGATCGCCCCCTCGCCGATGGAGAAGAGGAGGGTGGGGAGGAAGGTCGACAGCAGCAGCGGCCCGACGGGGAAGGGGCGCGGAGCGGTGCTGGTCACCGTCCCCAGGGTACGCCCGGGCCGGAGGGCGGCCCCCGCCCCCCGGTAGTCTGGACGCACCATGCTGGACAACGACTTCACCGAGCAGATCACTGCTCTCCGCTCCACCTTCGCCGACATCCGCGCCGTCATCGACGTGGACGGTCTCCGCTCGAAGATCGCCGAGCTCAGCGAGCAGGCCGGCGCCCCCGACCTGTGGGACGACACGGCCAACGCGCAGAAGGTGACCAGCGCCCTCAGCCACCGCCAGTCCGAGCTCGCGCGGATCACCGCGATCGACCGGCGCCTGGACGACCTCGAGGTGCTCGTCGAGATGGCGAACGAGGCCGAGGACGCCGAGTCCGAGCAGGAGGCGATCGCCGAGCTCTCCTCCCTCCAGAAGGTCATGGGCGAGCTCGAGGTGCAGACCCTGCTCGACGGCGAGTACGACGACCGCCCCGCCGTGGTCACCATCCGCGCGGGAGCGGGCGGCGTCGACGCCTCCGACTTCGCCGAGATGCTCATGCGCATGTACCTCCGCTGGGCCGAGAAGCACAAGTACGCGGCGACCGTCATGGACGCCAGCTACGCGGAGGAGGCGGGCATCAAGTCGGCCACCTTCCAGATCGACGCCCCCTACGCCTTCGGCACGCTCTCGGTCGAGGCCGGCACCCACCGCCTCGTGCGGATGAGCCCCTTCGGCGCCGCGGGCAAGCGCCAGACCTCCTTCGCCGCGGTCGAGGTCATCCCGCTGATGGAGGAGGCCGGGGCGATCGAGATCCCCGACAACGACATCCGCGTCGACGTCTTCCGCTCCTCCGGCCCCGGCGGCCAGTCGGTGAACACCACCGACTCCGCGGTGCGCCTCACCCACCTGCCCACCGGCACCGTCGTGTCGATGCAGAACGAGAAGAGCCAGATCCAGAACCGCGCCGCGGCGATGCGCGTGCTCCAGTCGCGGCTCCTGCTGCTGCAGAAGGAGCAGGAGGCGGCCACCAAGAAGGAGCTCGCCGGCACCATCACCGCGAGCTGGGGCGACCAGATGCGCAGCTACGTCCTCGCTCCGTACCAGATGGTGAAGGACCTGCGCACCGACCACGAGGTCGGCAACCCCTCGCACGTGTTCGACGGCGATCTGGACGGCTTCATCGCCGCCGGGATCCGCTGGCGGAAGTCCTCCTAGCGCGGCTCGGGCGCGTCCCCACCGACGCGCCGCGCGCCCCCTCGGCGGACTCTTCGGGATCGTCGCTTACCCTCGTACCGACATGATTCGCTTCGACAACGTCTCCAAGCAGTATCGGGGCGGCACGAGACCCGCCCTCAACGCCATCGATCTCGAGATCCTCCGGGGCGAGTTCGTCTTCCTCGTCGGCGCCTCCGGCTCCGGCAAGTCGAGCTGCCTCCGCCTGATCCTCAAGGAGGAGCGTCCCTCCTCCGGGTCGATCCACGTGCTCGGGCAGAACCTCGGCAAGATCTCGAGCCGCAAGGTCCCGTACTTCCGCCGCAACATGGGCGTCGTGTTCCAGGACTTCCGGCTGCTGCCGAACAAGTCGGTCTTCGACAACGTCGCGTTCAGCCTCCAGGTGATCGGCAAGTCGAAGGGCTACATCCAGGAGGCCGTCCCGGACACGCTCAAGATGGTGGGCCTCGCGGGCAAGGCGTCGCGCCTGCCCCACGAGCTCTCCGGCGGCGAGCAGCAGCGCGTGGCGATCGCCCGTGCCGTCGTCAACAAGCCGGCCGTCCTGCTGGCCGACGAGCCCACGGGCAACCTCGACCCGACCACGAGCGCCGGCATCATGGCGCTGCTCGAGCGGATCAACGCGGGCGGCACGACCGTGATCATGGCGACCCACGAGGCCGGCATCGTCGACCAGATGAAGCGCCGCGTCATCGAGCTCTCGGCCGGCAGCATCGTCCGCGACGAGAGCCAGGGCGGCTACGGCCAGACCGAGAGCATCACCGTCGTCCACGACGGCGTCGTGGTCGTGGCGGCCGACGACCACGCGGTCGCCGAGCAGCCCGCGCCCCCGGCGATCATCGACAGCGAGCTCGCGCCCGCCGAGGTCCCCGAGATCGACCTGCGCCAGGAGGCCCCGGCCCCGCCGCCCGAGCCGGCCCGCCTCTCGCAGACCGCCGCCCAGCCCCGCGTCCCCGAGGGCCGCCGCTCCGCCGCCGTCGAGCCGGAGCGCGAGCCGGAGCCGGCCGCCGAGCCCGCCGCCGCCCCGCGCGTCGTCGAGCTGCAGAGCCAGACCGGTCCGATCTTCCTCCCCGCCGACACCGGCGCCCTGCCCGAGGAGTCGCTCGCCGCGCGCCTCGGCCTCCGCGCCCACGCGGGCGAGGGCGACGAGACCGGCGACGACCAGCAGAACGTAGGACCCGTCAAGTGAGATTCGCACTGATCTGGTCGGAGGTCGCCAGCGGCCTCCGGCGCAACGTCTCCATGGTCGTCTCGGTGATCCTGGTGACCTTCATCTCCCTCACCTTCGTCGGCACGGCGATCCTGCTCCAGATGCAGATCGGCCAGATGAAGAACTTCTGGTACGACAAGGCGCAGGTCGCGGTGTACATGTGCACCGCCACCTCCGGCGGCTCGAACTGCAGCGGCTCCGACGCCACCGCCGAGCAGATCGACGCGGTGCAGGGCCAGCTCGAGGGCGCGACGCTCGCGCCGTACATCGACCGCTCCTACTTCGAGGACCACGACCAGGCCTACGCGAACTTCCAGGAGCAGTTCGCGGGCAACCCGGTCGCCGAGTACGTCACTCCCGACCTGCTCAACCAGACCTTCTGGATCAACCTGAAGGACCCGACCCAGTCGGACGTCATCGTGGAGAGCCTGTCGAGCGTCTCGGGAGTCGAGAGCGTCACCGACCAGCGGCAGTACCTCGACCAGATCTTCTCGATCCTCAACGCGGCGAGCTACACGGCGATCGGCATCGCCGTCCTGATGCTCGTCGCGGCCGTGCTGCTCATCGCCACCACGATCCGCCTCTCGGCGTTCTCGCGGAGACGGGAGCTGGGCATCATGCGGCTCGTGGGGGCCTCGAACAGGTTCATCCAGACCCCGTTCATCCTCGAGGGGGTCTTCGCCGCGCTGGTCGGCTCGATCCTCGCGGGAGTCGCGGTGGTCGCCATCGTGCAGGTCTTCGTGCAGGGGTTCCTGGCGTACCGGATCCCGCTGACCTCCTTCGTGGGACTCGACGACGCTCTGATCGTCGTGCCGATCCTGATCGTGGTCGGCATCGTCCTGGCCGCCGTCTCGGCGAACGTCGCGATCGCGCGGTACCTGCGGGTCTGATCCCGGACCGGACGTATACTGGTGGGCTGTCCCGTTCGGGGCGGCCCACCGGTGCATCGCCCCGACGATGCCCGCCCCCTTCATCCGCTCGCGACCCGAGGAGCAGCCGTGCCCAGAGAACAGGGACAGAAGGTCGTCGCGACCAACCGCAAGGCGCGCCACGACTACCTCATCGAGGACACCTACGAGGCGGGCCTCGTGCTCACCGGCACCGAGGTGAAGTCCCTCCGGGCCGGCCGCGCCTCGCTGGTCGACGGCTACGCGTTCGTCGACGGGGGAGAGGCGTGGCTCGACGCCGTCCACATCAACGAGTGGGCCCAGGGCACCTGGACGAACCACCCGCCGCGCCGCAAGCGCAAGCTGCTGCTGCACAAGGCGCAGATCCTCAAGATCCACAACAAGGTGAAGGAGGGCGGGTACACGCTGATCCCGCTCTCGCTGTACTTCAGCGACGGCAAGGCCAAGGTCGAGCTGGCCGTGGCCAAGGGCAAGAAGGACTACGACAAGCGCCAGGTCCTCCGAGAGCGCCAGGACCGCCGCGAGGCGGACCGTGCGATGTCGACCCGCCGCCGCCTCGGCGAGTAGGCCCCGGCGGGCACTGTCCGACGGGTGCCGCGCAAGCCTCTTCTTCGCGCCCCGTGCTTTGGGAGACTGGGGCGCGTGACCTCCCCCGAGAACAGCGCCCCCGCCGCCCTGAGCGCCGCCGACGAGAAGACGCGGTGGCGCGCCTTCGCGGTGAGCGTCGGAGTCGCGGCCATCACGATCCTCGACCTCTCGAAGGTCAACGTCGGCCTGCCGTCGATCGAGCGCTCGCTCGGAGCGGACGCGAGCCAGCTGCAGCTGATCGTCGCGGGCTACGCGCTCGCCTTCGGACTGGCGCTCGTGCCGGCCGGTCGGCTGGGCGACATCCGCTCGCGCCGCCTGCTGTTCCTCATCGGGCTGACCGCGTTCACGGTGACGAGCCTGCTCTGCGCGCTCGCGCCGTCGATCGAGCTGCTCGTCGTCGCGCGCTTCCTGCAGGGCGTCGCCGCGGGCATCCAGATGCCCCAGGTCCTCGGGCTGGTGCAGCAGATGTTCACCGGCGCCGAGCGGGCCCGGGCCTTCGGGGTCTTCGGCGCGACCATCGGCCTGTCGACCGCCTTCGGCCCGACCCTCGGCGGCCTCCTGATCGCGATCGGCGGCGAGCAGGACGGCTGGCGCCTGCTGTTCTGGATGAACATCCCGCTGGGCGTCGCCGCGCTGGTCTTCGCCTGGAAGCTCATCCCGAAGAAGCGCTCGCGGCCCGAGGGAGACCGGTCCCTCGACCCGGTCGGCCTGCTCCTGCTGGCGGTCGCGATCTTCGCGTTCATGCTGCCGTTCCTGCTGACCACGGGCTCCTCCTCGGACTCGCCCTACCGCTGGTTCTGGCTGGTGCTCGCCGCGGCCGCCGCCGCCGTCTTCGTGCGCTGGGAGGCGCACTACGCCGCGTCGGGGCGGACGCCCGTCATCGACTTCCGCATCTTCCGGACCAGCTCCTATCGCAACGGCATCCTGGTCGCGACCTCCTACTTCGCCGCGATCCCGGCGACCTTCCTCCTCACCACGCTCTTCCTCCAGCAGGGGCTCGGCCTCGAGCCGGTGTTCGCCGGCATGGTGAGCATCCCGTTCGCGCTGACCTCGGCGGTGACCGCCTGGTACGGCGGCAAGCTCGTGCAGCGCTACGGCCGCGCACTGGTGGTGCTCGGCATCGTGCTCGTGGTCATCGGCTTCACGCTCGTGCTGCTCGCCGCCGAGCTCCTCCCGGCCGAGACCGCCGCCTACGGCATGGGTGCCGCGATGCTCGTCGCCGGGGCCGGAGGCGGCTTCGTCGTGTCGCCGAACCAGACGCTCACCCTCGCCGAGATCCCGCCGGCGCAGGGCGGCGTGGCGGGCTCCGTGGGCCAGCTCGGCCAGCGCGTGGGCACCGCGGTCGGCACCGCCTGCGCCTCCGCCGTCTTCTTCGCGACCCTGGCGAGCGAGCAGGGGATGGCGGAGGGGCTGGACCGGTACCACGACGCCTTCCGCAACGGCTACTTCGTCACCCTCGGGCTGATCGCGCTTGCGCTCGTGCTGGGTCTGCTCGATCTGCGCCGCCGCCGGGTGACCGCCCGCGGAGCTGAGGTAGACTAGGACCCGTAACTCCACAGTGTGCGACGAACGACCCACTCCAGCGGCCTCCGGGCCGTCGAGTGCTCGCGGGGATGATCGGTTTCGACATTGCCTGCGAAACTGCGAGAAGCGGGTCGAGGATCCAGGGTCATCTCGTCAACGATCCCTGGAAAACACAGGTGCCGAACAGAAGCGCACCGACTTCGCTCTCGCTGCCTAAGCCAGAGTAGATAGTCCGTCAGCCCGTGGGTGCGTCCTCGCCCCGGATCCTGGCGTCATCTAGAGGACTTGCTGCGTCGTTACGCCTGAGGGCGACGCGGGACTTGCACTCGGGCTGGGCCCGTCGACCGATGCGCCGATGGTAACGGTCGGGGCCGAGCAGAACGCTCTCATCGGCTACACCCGTAGAAGGCGCAGAATCACAGCGATGGACGGGGGTTCGATTCCCCCCATCTCCACCACCGGTCGTCGTCGCACACTGGGAGCTCCGCTCCGCCGCCCTCACGACGGTCGCACGTCGGGCTGTCTGATCCGCCCGTAGAGGGTGAGCATCGCCAGCCGGTCGTCGTCGTCGTGCGCCGGGCCGGCGAGAGCCTGCGGCGGGGCCCAGTCCCGGTAGAGCACGCCCGGCGCCAGCACGGCGACGGCGGTGCCGGCCGGGTAGTGGGCGCTGCGGTCCACCGGCAGCTCGGCGAACGCGTCGGGCAGGAGCCGGTGCAGCACGTCCAGCAGAGGACGGAGCCGTGCTGCTCGCGCCTCGTGCACGGAGAGGGTCACGGCGTTCATCGCGGCGAGCGCGGCCACCAGGTGCTCGGCGGCGTCGTCGTCGTCGCACCGCTCGGTGACCAGCAGCGAGACCACACCGCGCGGCTTCAGCCAGCCGAGAGTGGCGGCCTCGTCGTCGCCGTCCACCGAGACGACGCGGTCGGAGGCGTGGGCGTAGTCGTGAAGGAGCCGCGACCAGACGTCGCCCGGGCCGGGCCCGTCGACCTGCGCGACCGCCTCCGCCGCGGCGAGCAGGGAGCTCTGCCGGTGGAGCCTCGGGAACAGGCTGTCCGCCGGTCCCCAGTGCTGCTCGGCCGTGCGCGAGCGCTCGGGGGGTTCCTGGTCGTGCCGGTCCTGCATGTCGACTCCTGAGCCGCCGGTCTCCGCGCCCCCTCGCGCCTGCCGTTCGTCCCTTCACCCTGCGCTCCGCCGGAGCGCGTGTCAATGAGCCGAACGGGGGTCGATCGGAGCCGTGGTCAGCGAGCGGAGCCGAAGAGGCTGCCGGTGGTGGAGTCGTCGGCCGGATCGAGGACCGCGCAGACGATCGTGCGGTCTCCATGGCGCCAGCCGACCTCGGAGGGGACGAGCGAGCGGTACTCGAGGGCGGAGTCGCCGTAGGCGATCCCCATCACGGCGCCGAACTCCGGCTCGCAGCCCGCCTCGGCCTGGGCGAGCAGCGTGTTGCGGCTGGAGTAGCGGTCTCCGGGCTGCGCGAACGTGTGGAAGACCTCCAGTGCGTGCTCCTCGGCGCACGGGACGACGTCCACGTCGGCGATGCGGTCGTCGCCCGGGTCGGCCAGGCAGTCGCCGCGCCGCAGCGAGAACACGTCGGTGACGCCGGCGGTCGCCACCGTGCCGCCCTCGTCACGCACGGCCTCCGGGCCGTCCGGCCCGACGACGGAGGAGCAGCCCGAGAGGAGCAGGAGGAGCGCCGCCGAGGCGAGCGCGGCCGTCCGGCTCCTCATCGCGGCGCCACGATCGCGAGCACCTCGTCGTGCAGCAGGCCGTTGGTGGCGACGGCGCTGCCGTGCCACGGCCCGTCCTCCCCGTCGGCGGAGGTGAAGCGGCCGCCCGCCTCCTGCACGATCGGCACCAGGGCCGCCAGGTCGTAGGGCTTCACGTCGAACTCGCCCGCACCGTCGAGGAGGCCCTCGGCGACGAGCATGTAGGGCCACGCGTCCCCGTACGCCCGGTCGCGCCAGACGGCGCCGGCGAGCTCGAGCAGCTGCGGGAGACGGCCCGCGCCCTCCCACTGCTGGATGCTGTTGTAGCTGAAGGTCGCCGAGGCGAGCGTGTCGATCCCCGAGACGCGCAGCGGTCGCGGCTCGGCCCCGGCCTCCAGCTCGACGGCCCAGGCGCCGGAGCCCTCGGCCGCCCACCAGCGCGTGCCGAGAGCGGGAGCGGAGACGACTCCGACGACGGGGACGCCGTCGACCGCGAGCGCGATCAGGGTCGCCCAGATCGGGACGCCGCGGAGGAAGTGGGCGGTGCCGTCGATCGGGTCGAGGATCCACTGCCGCGAGGCCTCGCCCGAGGTGCCGAACTCCTCGCCGAGGATCGCGTCGTCCGGACGCTCGGCGGCGAGCAGCGCGCGGATCGCCTTCTCGACGGCGCGGTCGGCGTCGGTGACCGGGGTGCGGTCGAGCTTCGTGTCCACGACGAGGTCGAGCGCGCCGAACCGCTCCCGCGAGATCGCATCGGCCGCGTCCGCCAGGCGGAGGGCGAGTCGGAGGTCGTCGTCGAAGCTCTGGTCACTGCTCTGCGGGGTCACGCGACCACGATACCGGTGGGTCCCGCGGAGCCTCCGATCGCTGCCGCGGGCTTTCCGTCGCACTCGATTTGACGAGACGGGGGGAGACGCTGGTAGTGTGATCCCTCGGTTCGGCACGCACGATCAGCCGGCCGGAACGCACCTCTAGCTCAATCGGCAGAGCAACTGACTCTTAATCAGTGGGTTCTCGGTTCAAGTCCGAGGGGGTGCACCACCAGCCCCGCACCTCCTCGTGAGGTGCGGGGCTTCGTCGTTCCCGGTCCGTGTCCGTTCCCGACCTCCTCCGAGCGCCCGCAGGGGGAGCGCCGGCCCGTGCTCACTCGCTGGAGGGTGCGGCGGTCGACGGGTCGAAAGGCGGCAGGACTCCGCGGAAGCCGACGCTCGTGGAGCCGATCCCGATGTCGAGCGCGTCCGAGGCCCGGGCCTGATCGGCGGCGGCGGCGGTCAGGCTCAGGGTGATGCCCGTCCGCGTGAAGGCCCGGGCGACGGTGCTCCAGGCCGGGTCGACGTCTCCGTCCGCCGACGCTAACAGGCGCCTGAGCATCCGCACGGTGTCCGGCGCAGAATGCGGACCGACCCCCGTTCGCGTGGCAGGATCTCCGTTCGCTTCCGTTTCCCCTCCAGAAAGGACCGATGTGCCCGAAGACGTCCTCCCCGTGATCGGCTCGATCGCGCTCGCCGTGGTGATCGCGGTCGTGATCGCCGTGGTCGCGACCGCCGTCGTCGCCCTCGTGCTGCGCTCGGTCGGCAAGCGCAAGACCTGGGCGCGCCTGCTGATCCGGCGTCTGCGCATCCCGTTCCGCGTGCTGCTGATGACCATCGCGGTCTGGGCCGCGCTCGCCGCCACCGTGTCGGGCGACCCCTGGCCGGGTCTCGTGCAGCGGGTGTTCCAGATCGCCACGATCGGCGCGGCGGCGTGGGTGATCGGATCCCTGTTCGTGTTCCTCGAGGACCTGGGCGCCGAGCGCTACCGGACCGACACGGCCGACAACCGCCGGGCACGCCGCCTCCGCACGCAGATGACGATCATCCGGAGGGTCGCCGTGGCGGCCGTCGTGGTCATCGCGATCGGCGCCTCGCTGCTGACCTTCCCCGAGGCCCGCACGGCCGGTGCGAGCCTCCTGGCCTCGGCCGGCGTGCTCTCGATCGTGGCGGGCCTGGCCGCGCAGTCGAGCCTCACGAACATCTTCGCCGGGATGCAGCTCGCCTTCAGCGACGCCATCCGCCTGGACGACGTGGTGATCGTCGAGACCGAGTGGGGGCGGATCGAGGAGATCACGCTGACCTACGTCGTCGTCCACCTCTGGGACGACCGCCGCCTGGTGCTGCCCACGAACTACTTCACGACCCAGCCGTTCCAGAACTGGACCCGCACCGGGTCCGAGCTGCTCGGCGCCGTCGAGCTCGACCTGGACTGGCGGGTGAGCCCCGAGCAGATGCGCGACGAGCTGCACCGCATGCTCGAGGAGACGGACCTCTGGGACCGGCGCACCAGTGTCCTGCAGGTGACCGACGCGACGGGCGGCTTCGTCCGGATCCGGGTGCTCGTCACCGCGAAGGACGCGCCGACGCTCTTCGACCTGCGCTGCTACGTGCGCGAGCGGCTCGTCTCGTGGCTGCACGAGAACGACCCCGTCGCCCTGCCGCGTCAGCGCGTCGAGATCGAGCGGGAGCCCGCTCCCGCCGTGACCCCGCGCCGGCACGGGTCCTCCGCCCCGGACAACCTGTTCTCGGGCGACGAGCGCTCGAACGAGCGGGGGGCGATGTTCACAGGTCTCATCGACCTGCGGGACACCCCGAAGCGGGACACCCCGAAGCGGGAGCTGCCGCCGCGGGACTGACTCCTGCGAGGACGCCGCTCCCACGGCCGTGCCCGGGGTGCGCGCGGCGAGCGGCGTCCCGCAGGGCGGTCAGCGGTTCACAGAGCTCATGTCGGCGTAGCGGTCGCCGACGGGGGCCTCGAGCGCGCCGAGGACGTCGAGCTGCTCCGCGGTCAACACGAGGGCGTCCGCGGCCGCGTTCTCCTCGATGCGCGAGACGCGCTTGGTGCCCGGGATCGGAGCGATGTCCTCGCCCTGGGCGAGAAGCCAGGCGAGCGCCACCTGCGCGGCGGTCGCGTCCGCCTCTGCCGCCACCCGGTCGACGGCCTCCACGATGCGGAGGTTCGCCTCCAGCGCTCCGTCGGCGAAGCGGGGGTTGTCGCGGCGGAAGTCGTCGCTGCCCAGCTCGGCGACCGAGCGGATGCTGCCCGTGAGGAAGCCGCGGCCCAGCGGCGAGTACGGGACGAAGCCGATGCCGAGCTCGCGGAGGACCGGCAGCACCTCCGCCTCGGGGTCGCGGGTCCAGAGCGAGTACTCGGACTGCACAGCGGTGACCGGGTGCACGGCGTGAGCGCGCCGGATCGTCGCGGGCGCCGCCTCCGAGAGGCCGTAGCCGCGGAGCTTGCCCTCCTGGATCAGCTCCGCGAAGGCCCCGGCGGTCTCCTCGACCGGGACGCCCGGGTCCATGCGGTGCTGGTAGTAGAGGTCGATGCGGTCGGTGCCGAGGCGCGCGAGCGAGCCCTCGACGGCGAGCCGCAGGTTCTCCGGGGAGCCGTCGAGTCCGCGGCCCCCGTCGCCGCGGTGGCGGATCATGCCGAACTTGCTCGCCAGCACCACCTCGTCGCGGCGGCCTGCCAGCGCGCGGCCGAGCAGCTCCTCGTTGGTGTACGGGCCGTAGATCTCGGCGGTGTCGAGGAACGTGACGCCGAGCTCGAGGGCGCGGTGCACGGTGCGGATCGACTCCGCGTCGTCGGTGCCGGCGCCGGTGTAGAACGCCGACATGCCCATCGCGCCGAGACCGAGGCGCGAGACCTCGAGAGCGGCGACGTCGGATCCGAGGGTGATCGTCTTCATCAGTGGGTGGTCCTCTCCTGGTACGCCGCGATCTTGATGTCGATCGCGGCGAGGCTGGCGTGTGTCCGGGCGAGCTGCGCCTCGACCTCCTCGCGGTGCGTCCGGAGCAGCGCGAGGCGCTCCGGCTCCGTGGCGGGCCCGATCCGTAGGAGCCGGGCGTACTCGCGGATCCTCGCGATCGGCATCCCGGTCGCGCGGAGCTTGGTGAGGAAGTCGACCCAGCCGACGTCGGCCGGCCGGTAGCGGCGGTGCTGCGACGAGGCGCGCTCGACCGGGTCGAGCATGAGCCCGGCGCGCTCGTAGTAGCGCAGGGTGTGCACGGTGAGACCGGTGACGGCGGCGACCTGCGAGATCGACAGCACCTCCGGCTCGGCCGGGGCGGCGGTGGCGGTGGACATGGCGTCAACCTACGACTTCGAGTGCGCTCGAGGTCAAGCGGGAGCGGGCGACTCAGCCGACCTCGCGGCTGAAGCCCAGGAGGGCCTCGGCGATGCGGGCGTCCGCCTCCTCGTGGCTGATGGTCGCCTCGCCGTCGCCCGCCTGCGGCCCGTACCAGCCGAAGTCGGCGTGGTTGGCGCCGTCGATCTCGACGAGGTCGGCGGAGGAGGGCAGCCGGACGCTCGCGTCGGCGACCTTCTCCGGCGTGCTGAGCCCGTCCTCCGATCCGCTGACACTGAGGACGGGGAGCCCGGAGCCCGAGAGGTCGTTCGCGCAGTAGCTGCCGAGCAGCACCAGGCCCGCCACCGCCGGGTCCTCGGCCCACTGGCAGGCCTTCACGCCGCCGAGGGAGTGGCCGCCGACGAGCCAGCGGTCGACGCCCTCGGCCTGGCTGGTGAAGGTCTCGAGCGAGCGGAGATCGAAGAAGGCCAGGTGCAGGATCGGCCGCGTGATCACGACGGTCGCCCCGGCCTCGACCAGCGGAGCCAGGGTCGCCTCGTAGGAGGAGGCGTCGACCTTCGCTCCGGGGATGAAGACCAGGCCCGTGCCGGCCAGCTCACCGGTCGAGGTCGGCGTCATCACGAGCGCGTCGTCCGTGCGCTCGACCGCGATCGCCGGATCGGCGCGCACGCGGGCGAGGGCGTCCTCGTCGGGGCCGCTGACGATCGAGCTCCAGGTGAGGAAGCCGAGGACCGCGACTCCGAGGACTCCGCCGATGCTCGCGAGAACGACGCGGCGGCGCCTCATCGGGCTGCCGCGATCGCGTCGGCCGCCTGCACCAGGGCGAGGTGGGAGAGGGCCTGGGGAGTGTTCCCCGCGTGCCGGCGGCCCTCGACGTCGTACTCCTCCGAGAGGAGGCCCACGTCGTTGCAGAGCCCGACGAGCCGGTCCATCAGGGTCCGCGCGTCGTCGATCCGGCCGGAGTCGGCGTACTGCCGGACGAGCCAGAAGGAGCAGGCGAGGAACGGGTGCTCGCCGCCGGCGAGGCCGTCGACCGAGGACTCGGTCCGGTAGCGGTGCAGCAGGCCGTCCTGCAGGAGCACGCGCTCCAGCTCGGCGACGGTGCCCAGCATCCGCGGGTCGTCGGCGGGGACGAACCCGACCATCGGCAGCACGAGGAGCGACGCGTCGACCTCGGGCGAGCCGTAGGACTGCACGAAGTGGCCGCGCTCGATCGGGGCGTCCGCGCCGTGCGCGAGAACGGCCTGCCCGGTCCGGTCGAGACCTGGGAGCGCCTCCGCGACGAGGTGCGCGCCGAGAT
>NZ_PSVX01000048.1:0-28934 GCF_002932695.1 Rathayibacter sp. AY1D2
TCTGATCAGCCGCGACAGCAGCCGGTCGGCGAGGATCCTGCCGTCGGTCTGGCAGGTGGGGCAGTACTGGAGCGTGGAGTCGTGGAAGACCACCTGGCGTGTCGCGTCCGCCTAGCGGGATCCGCTGGGACGCGGATCGTGCGTTCGGCAGTGCGGGGGCGCGCCGGGAGGGCGGCTCGTCGACGGCGAGACGGGCGCGGAAGGCTCGGTGCTCGGGCCGAGACGGGCGCGGACCGGCTCTCGAATAGACTGGCCCCTGCCATCAGCGGCGCCCTCGGGGGCCGCACGCAACGAGATTTCCGAGGGAGCACCGTGTCCGGGCATTCCAAGTGGGCCACGACCAAGCACCAGAAGGCGATCAAGGACTCGCGCCGCGCGAAGTCCTTCGCCAAGCTGATCAAGAACATCGAGGTGGCCGCCAAGATCGGCGGCGCCGACCTCTCCGGCAACCCGACGCTCGTCGACGCCGTGCAGAAGGCGAAGAAGACCTCGGTGCCGAACGACAACATCGACCGCGCGATCAAGCGCGGTGCCGGCCTCACCGGCGAGGTCATCGACTACACGACGATCATGTACGAGGCCTACGGCCCCAACGGCATCGCCCTGCTCGTCGAGTGCCTCACCGACAACAAGAACCGCGCCGCGGCGGACGTCCGCACCGCGATGACCCGCAACGGCGGCACCATGGCCGACCCGGGCAGCGTCGCCTACAACTTCGCGCGCAAGGGCGTCATCTCCGTGCCCCACGGAGAGAGCGTCACCGAGGACGACGTGCTCGGCGCGGTCCTCGACTTCGGCGTCGACGACGTGCTCGACCACGGCGAGAGCTTCGAGGTCCGCGTCGAGCCGAGCGAGCTCGTCCCGGCCCGCTCGGCCCTGCAGGAGGCAGGCATCGACTACGACTCCGCCGACATCGAGTTCGTCGCCTCCCTCCAGGTCGAGGCCGACGCCGAGACGGCCCGCAAGGTCTTCCGCCTGATCGACGCGCTCGAGGACTCGGACGACGTGCAGAACGTCTACACCAACCTCGACATCACCGCCGAGGTGCGCGCCGAGCTCGAGAACGAGGAGTGACGCGGTGAGCCCGGCCCGATCCCGAGGGGCGGCCTGATGCGCGTCCTCGGGATCGACCCCGGGCTCACCCGCTGCGGCGTCGGCATCGTCGACGTCTCGCGCGACCGCCGCGCGACCCTCGTGCACGTGACGGTCCTCCGGACACCGCCCGATGACGCGCTGGAGCGCCGCCTGCTGGCCCTGGGCGACGGGCTCGAGGCGCTGCTCGACGAGCACCGCCCCGACGCCGTCGCGATCGAGCGGGTCTTCGCGCAGAACAACGTCAGCACCGTGATGGGCATCGCGCAGATCAGCGGCGTCGCCCTCGTCGCGGCGGCCCGGCGCGGGCTCCCGGTCGGGATGCACACTCCGAGCGAGGTGAAGGCCGCCGTCACCGGCTACGGAGCCGCGGACAAGCGCCAGGTCACCGCGATGATCCAGCGCGTCCTCCGGCTCGACGCCCCGCCGCGGCCGGCCGACGCGGCCGACGCCCTCGCCCTGGCCGTCTGCCACGCCTGGCGGGCCCCTCTCGCGCCCTCCTCCGGGTCGGCGGGAGCCGGTGCCGACGGAGCGGCGGGCGGCACAGCAGCGCAGCGGGCGTGGCGCGCCGCCGAGGCCGCGAGTCGAACGCCTGTTCGAGCATCTAGACTGACGCGGTGATCTCCTCCCTCCGCGGCACCGTCCTCTCCGCCCGCGGGAGTCTCGCCGTCCTCGACGTCCACGGCGTCGGCTACGCGGTGAACGTGACCCCGCAGCACGCGCTCGAGATGCGCGTCGGCGACGAGACCACGGTCAGCACCGTGCTCGTCGTCCGCGAGGACTCGCTCACCCTCTACGGCTTCCCCGACGAGGAGCAGCTCGAGATCTTCGAGCTGCTGATCGGCGTGACCGGCGTCGGCCCGAAGTCCGCCCTCGGCGTGCTCGGCGCGGTCGAGCCGGACCGGATCGCGCAGGCGGTCGCCGACGAGGACGACGGGGTGTTCCGGAAGGTCAGCGGCATCGGCCCGAAGACGGCGAAGCTGATCATCCTGTCCCTCGCCGGCAAGGTGACCGTCCGTCCGCGCGCCGCCCGCGGTTCCGGTCCCGCCGCCACCGCCGCGCAGAACGTGCTCGCGGCGCTCGTCGGCCTCGGCTGGCCCGAGCGCACCGCGGCCGACGTGGTCGACGAGATCCTGCTCGACGCGCAGGCCTCCGACGCCGCGAACGTGCAGGCGCTGCTCCGGCTCGCCCTCGCCCGCCTCGGCCCGGCGGCCCGCTCGTGAGCGACGAGGTGCTGGGCGCCGAGGTCGCCTCGGAGGCCGAGGTCGCCTTCGAGGGTGCACTGCGCCCCAGGAACCTCAGCGAGTTCGTCGGCCAGCGCAAGGTGCGCGGCCAGCTCGAGCTGCTGCTCAAGGCCGCGGCCATGCAGGGCCGGACCCCCGACCACATCCTGCTCGCGGGCCCGCCCGGGCTCGGCAAGACGACCCTCGCGATGATCGTGGCGGAGGAGAGCTCCTCGCCCCTGCGGCTCTCCAGCGGCCCCGCGATCCAGCACGCGGGCGACCTCGCCGCCGTCCTCTCCTCGCTGCTGCCCGGCGAGATCCTCTTCATCGACGAGATCCACCGCATGGCGCGCTCCGCGGAGGAGATGCTCTACCTCGCGATGGAGGACTTCCGGATCGACATCATGGTCGGCAAGGGGGCGGGAGCGACGTCCGTCCCGCTGGATCTCGCCCCGTTCACGCTCGTCGGCGCCACGACCCGCTCCGGCCTGCTGCCCAATCCGCTCCGCGACCGCTTCGGCTTCACCGCGCACCTCGAGTTCTACGCGGAGGACGAGCTGCGGCAGGTGCTCGCCCGGGCGGCACGGCTGCTCGAGCTCGACATCGACGCGGACGCGATCGCCGAGATCGCCGGCCGCTGCCGAGGCACCCCGCGCATCGCCAACCGCCTGCTCCGGCGGGTGCGGGACTTCGCCCTGGTCCACGGCGGACGGGCCGACGTGACCGCCGTCCGCGCGGCGCTGGAGCTCTACGACGTCGACGCGCTCGGACTCGATCGGCTCGACCGCGCGGTGATGGAGATCGTGCTGACCCGCTTCGACGGCGGGCCGGTCGGCCTGAACACCCTCGCCGTGTCGGTGGGGGAGGAGGCGGAGACGGTCGAGGCCGTCGTCGAGCCGTTCCTCGTGCGGATCGGATTGCTGACCCGGACGCCGCGCGGCCGCGTGGCGACCCCCGCCGCCTACCGCCACTTCGGCATCGACCCACGGGGGACGGCGGCTCAGCCGCCCCTGTTCCCCGATGATCTATGATTCTCTAGGCCCGACGGGCCGCTCGATCCGCTCCGCCTCGACCTGAGGCCGCGCGGCGGATCGCCCATCCACTCCGGAAGGCCCACCCATGGATCCGACGATCATCCTGCTCGTCCTGCTGCTCGCCGTGATGATCATCTTCATGTTCCGCAACAACAAGAAGCGCCAGCGCGACGCGGAGAGCATGAAGAACAACCTCCAGCCGGGGGTGGAGCTGATGACCGGCTCCGGCCTCTTCGGCACCGTCGTGTCGATCGACGACGAGGCGAACAAGATCGTCATCGAGTCGACCCCCGGCACGCTGCTGACCATCCACCGTCAGGCGATCGCCCGGCTCATCGACCCGAGCGAGAACGCCGTCGTCGTCGAGACCGAGGACGAGGCCGACCCGCTGACCGCGACCGGCTCGCCCGAGTTCGGCGAGCGCGACTCCGCGCACCGCGACCCGCTGGTGGACCCGGTCGAGCGCGACCGCCGCCCCGACGCGCAGTAGTCTCCTGGGCGGGCCGGGCGCATCGGCGCCCGCCCGCCCTTCTCCACACCCGGGCGTCCCCGGGCCGATCACCGTCGACCGAAGAGAAAGCTGAGCCCTGGGTGGCCGCATCAACCCCCGTCCGGAAGGCCCGCCGCTCCCTGAGCTGGCTCGGTGTCCTGATCCTCGCTCTCGTCGGACTCAATACGGCGGCCGTCCTCTGGGGCGGCGGCTCCTGGACGCCGAAGCTCGCCCTCGACCTCGAGGGCGGCACGCAGATCGTCCTGCAGCCGCAGCTGAACGACGGCGACACCGTCTCGTCGGAGCAGCTGACGCAGGCCGTCTCGATCATCCGCCAGCGCATCGACGCGTCCGGCGTCTCCGAGGCCGAGATCACGACCCAGGGCTCGAGCAACATCGTCGTCTCGATCCCCGGCACGCCCGACGACGAGACGCTCCAGCGCATCGAGGCCTCGGCGAAGCTCGACTTCCGCCCGGTCCTCGTCGCGAGCCAGGCCACCAACAGCTCGGTCGGCGGCGACGCGACGTCCTCGCCCACGCCGACACCCGTCGACCCGTCGCTCGCGACGGAGCCGACCGCCTCGCCGACGAACGCGAGCGACCTCGCCTACCTCACGCCGGCGCTCGAGGCCCAGTACACCTCGTTCGACTGCGCGTACCTCAACGGCCAGGACCCGAACCTCGCCCCGGCCGACCAGCCGCTCATCACCTGCGACGACAGCGGGACGGTGAAATACGTCCTCGGCCCGGTGGAGATCACCGGCGAGGACATCTCGGACGCCTCGAACGGCCTGATGACGACTTCCTCCGGTGCCAGCACCGGCACCTGGGCCGTCAACCTCTCGTTCGACGACCAGGGCACGCAGGCCTTCGGCGCCACGACCTCGCGCCTCGTGGCGCTGCAGGGTGCGCAGAACCAGTTCGCGATCGTCCTCGACGGCCGGGTCATCTCGGCCCCGTCGACGAACGCCGCCATCACGGACGGCAACGCGCAGATCTCGGGCTCCTTCACGCAGGAGTCGTCGAAGACGCTCGCCGACCAGCTCAAGTACGGCGCGCTGCCGATCGGCTTCCAGGTCCAGAGCTCGGACAGCATCTCGGCGACGCTCGGCTCCGCCCAGCTCGCCAGCGGCCTGCTCGCTGGCCTCATCGGCCTGATACTCGTCATCGTCTACTCCATCGCGCAGTACCGCGTGCTCGGAGCCGTCACGATCGCCTCGCTGCTCGTCGCGGCGATCGTCACCTACCTCGTCGTCACGCTGCTGTCCTGGCGGGAGGGACTGCGCCTCTCGCTCGCAGGAGTCGCGGGTCTCATCGTCGCGATCGGCATCACGGCCGACTCGTTCATCGTGTACTTCGAGCGCATCCGCGACGAGCTCCGCGACGGACGCGGCCTCGAGTCCGCCGTCGAGTCCGGCTGGCGGCGCGCGCTGCGCACGATCTTCGCGTCCGACATGGTGAACCTGCTCGCCGCGGTGGTCCTCTTCCTCCTCGCCGTCGGCAGTGTCCGCGGCTTCGCGCTCACCCTCGGGATCACGACGATCATCGACCTGATCGTGGTGGCGCTGTTCACCCACCCGATCCTGCAGCTGATGGCCACGAGACCGTTCTTCGCCGAGGGGCACAAGGCCTCGGGCCTGGATCCCCGGGCGCTCGGGGCCGTGTACCGCGGCCGAGCCGCCTTCCGTCCGCAGGACCAGGTGGTCGCCGGCAAGCGCGCCTCCGCGTCCCGTGAGGCGGCCAAGCGCCAGACCATCGCCGAGCGGAAGGCCGCCGAGGCGGCCGGCCTGCGCGACTCCAACGACTCGAACGGGAAGGACGCGTGATGGCCAGCTTCTCGCAGTTCGGAAACGACCTCTACACCGGTGCGCGATCGATCGACTTCGTCGGCCGGCGCCGCACGTGGTACCTCGTCTCGCTCGCCCTGATCCTGATCACGCTGCTCGGGACGGTCGCCCGCGGCGGCTTCAACTTCGGCATCGAGTTCACCGGCGGCTCGCAGTTCACGGTGTCCTCGCCGTCGAGCCTCGAGCAGGCGACGGCGACGGATGCGGTGACCTCGGTCGCTCCCGAGACCGTGCCGCGAGTGTCCATCGTCGGCGACGACTCCATCCGCGTGCAGACCGGCCAGCTCTCGACAGACGAGTCGACCGCGGTGCGGAACGCCCTGTCGGAGGCCTACGACGTGCCCACCGACCAGGTCGCCTCCTCCTTCATCGGAGCGGCGTGGGGCAACGACGTGACTCAGCAGGCCCTGCGCGGCCTGGTGATCTTCGTGGTCCTCGCGGCCCTGGCCATGTGGGCGTACTTCCGCACCTGGAAGATGTCGCTCGCGGCGATCGTCGCGCTCCTGCACGACCTCGTGATCGTGGCGGGCGTCTACGGCATCACCGGCACCGAGGTGTCGCCGGCGGCGGTGATCGGACTGCTGACGATCCTCGGCTACTCGCTCTACGACACGGTCGTGGTCTTCGACAAGATCCGCGAGAACACCGTGGAGGCGCTCGGCAGCACGACCCGCACCTTCTCCGAGACGGTGAACCTGGCCGAGAACCAGACTCTCGTGCGCTCCATCAACACCTCGATCGTCGCCGCCCTCCCAGTGGCCGCGATCCTCGTGATCGGTGCGTTCGTCCTCGGCGCGGGCACGCTCCGCGACATCTCGCTCGCCCTGCTGATCGGCATCATCGTCGGCACGTACTCGACGATCTTCGTCGCGGCGCCGCTGTACGCCCAGCTGCGCAGCCGGGAGCCCGAGATCTCCAAGCACGACAAGCGCGTGGAGTCGGCCCGGGCGAAGGCGGCCGCTCCGGCCGCGCCGGCCGTGCAGGGCTGAGCCGTGGCCGACTACGCACAGGTCACCGCGGGCGACGCCGTCGGACTCGTCGCGCGCGACGAGGTCTGGCTGCTCGACGTCCGGGAGCCGCACGAGTGGGCGGCGGGGCACGCTCCGGCCGCCCATCACATCCCGATGGGGGAGATCGGCGCCCGGCAGGACGAGCTCCCGGCCGACACGGCGATCCTGGTGGTCTGCCACTCCGGAGTCCGCTCCGCGATGGTGACGCAGGCCCTCGAGGGCGCCGGATACGAGGTCACCAACGTCGACGCCGGCATGACCGCCTGGGCCGCGGCGGGCGGCGACGTGGTCGACGGCGAGGGGCGCCCCGGACGCATCGGCTGACGCCGGCGCCGTCCGCCCCGGGCGGAACGGTCATCGGCACCGTCCGCACGGGCGATAATGGGGCGATGGAGATCCTCGCGTGACGGAAACGACGACGACGTCCTCGACCGCTGCCCTGCGCAGACTGGTCCCGCGGATCTTCTCGCGCGCGCAGCCCTCCGGTGCTGTCGACACCCTCGTCCGCACCGTCCGGATGCACCATCCGAAGAGCGACATCGCGCTGATCGAGCGCGCTTACTCGGTCGCGGAGCGGGCGCACGCGAACCAGAAGCGCCGCAGCGGCGAGCCCTACATCACTCATCCGCTGGCCGTCGCGCAGATCCTCGCCGACCTCGGCATCGGCTCGAAGACGATCGCCGCCGCGCTGCTGCACGACACCGTCGAGGACACCGACTACCAGCTCGACGAGCTCCGCGCGGACTTCGGCGACGAGGTCGCGATGCTCGTCGACGGCGTCACCAAGCTCGACAAGGTCAAGTACGGCGACAGCGCGCAGGCCGAGACCGTCCGCAAGATGATCGTGGCGATGTCGAAGGACATCCGCGTCCTGATCATCAAGCTCGCCGACCGCCTCCACAACGCGCGGACCTGGGGCTTCGTCCCCGCCGAATCCGCCGCCCGCAAGGCCACCGAGACTCTCGAGATCTACGCGCCGCTGGCGCACCGCCTCGGCATCCAGGCGATCAAGTGGGAGCTCGAGGACCTGTCCTTCGCGGTGCTCTACCCCAAGATCTACAACGAGATCGAGAGCCTGGTGAAGCGGCGGACGCCGCAGCGCGAGGAGTTCGTGCAGAACGTCATCGACCTGATCAGCGAGGACCTGCGGGCCGGGCGGATCCGCGGTCGCGTCGTCGGCCGGCCGAAGCAGTACTACTCGATCTACCAGAAGATGGTCGTCCGCGGTCGCGAGTTCGACGAGATCTACGACCTGGTCGGCATCCGCGTCCTCGTGAACTCGGTGCGCGACTGCTACGCCGTGCTCGGCTCGATCCACGCCCGCTGGACGCCGATGCCGGGCCGGTTCAAGGACTACATCGCCACTCCGAAGTTCAACCTCTACCAGTCGCTGCACACGACGGTCGTCGGGCCGAAGGGGCGTGCGGTCGAGATCCAGATCCGCACCAACGAGATGCACCAGCACGCAGAGTTCGGGATCGCGGCGCACTGGAAGTACAAGGAGCAGATGGCCACCGGCAAGGTGCCCACCTCCGGATCGAACGACACCGACCTCGCCTGGCTCGCGCACCTCTCGGACTGGCAGTCGGAGACCACAGACCCGAACGAGTTCCTCGACTCCCTCCGCTTCGAGATCGGCGCCAAGGAGGTCTACGTCTTCACCCCGAAGGGACGCGTGATCGGCCTGCCGACCGGTGCGACCCCGGTCGACTTCGCCTACGCGGTGCACACCGAGGTCGGGCACCGGACGATGGGCGCCAAGGTCAACGGGCGCCTCGTGCCGCTGGAGTCGGCTCTGACGACGGGCGACGTGGTCGAGGTCTTCACCTCGAAGAACCCCGACTCGGGACCGAGCCAGGACTGGCTCCACTTCGTGCAGAGCCCCCGGGCACGCAACAAGATCCGGCAGTGGTTCACCAAGGAGCGGCGCGACGAGGCGATCGAGCAGGGCAAGGACTCCATCGCCCGGGCGATGCGGAAGCAGAACCTGCCGCTGCAGAAGCTGATGAGCCAAGACACTTTCACCGAGGTGGCCAGCCAGCTGCGCTACAACGACGTCGAGGCGCTCTACGCGGCCGTCGGCGAGGGCCACGTCTCGACCCAGTCGGTGCTCGAGAAGGTCGTCTCCTCCATCCAGGGCGATCCGGAGTCGGACGAGAACGAGGTCACCCTCCCGCGCTCGCCCCGGCCGCGGAGCCGGAGCAGCGAGTCGGGCGTCCTCGTGAAGGGCGCGCCGGACATCCTCGTGAAGCTCGCGAAGTGCTGCACTCCGGTTCCGGGCGATCAGATCGTCGGATTCGTGACGCGGGGAGCCGGCGTCTCCGTGCACCAGGCGAACTGCCACAACGTGCAGGAGCTGCTGAAGGAACCGGAGCGGATCGTCGACGTCGAGTGGGCGCCGTCCTCCAAGAGCATCTTCCTCGTGCAGATCCAGGTCGAGGCGCTGGACCGCTCGGGCCTGCTGAGCGACGTGACGCGCGTGCTCTCGGAGCACCACGTCAACATCCTCTCGGCGACGGTCTCGACCTCGAGCGACCGGCTGGCGATCAGCCGGTTCGTCTTCGAGATGGGCGACACCACCCACCTGGACCGCGTGCTGAACGCCGTGCGCCGGATCGACGCCGTCTACGACGTCTACCGGGTGAACGCGGGCTGATCCCCGGGCGGCGCCTCGCCCAGCGCCGCCCGCAGCCGTCGTCCGACGATCCTCCGTCCGGCGACGGCGCTGCCCTCCTCCAGCCTCGCGAGGACGGCGTCGAGGCCGGTCCCGGTGCTCCGAGAGAGCGCCCGGAGGATCCGGCCCGCGTCCTCCGTCCGGGCGAGGTCGATCAGGGTGCGGGCAGGCGATGTGACGGGCGCGCCGCCGAGGAGGACGACGTCGTCCTCGTCGAGCAGGACCTCGTGGCAGCGCAGGCGGGGGTTCGACGGCGCCTGTCGGCGCTTCCGCCGGTCGATCGAGGCGCTGTGCACCCTCGGCGGACGGTGCATCGCTCCGTGCACCCACGCGGCGGAGAGACGATCGGCGACGGCGCCGCGGGGGAGCAGCGAGCGCAGGGAGGCGGCCCGCTCGGACGCCCCCAGGGGCAGGTCCGCGACGAGGAAGCCCTCGTCGAGCGCGACCAGCTCGCCGTCGAGGCGGGCGGCGCACAGCTCCGCGAGAGGGAGGTGCCCGGGGAGGAGAACGGAGGGGAGGCGCATCCGGCCATGCTGGCCGATGCGCCTCCCCTCCGGAGCGTCGCGCGCGGATCTGTGGAGGGATCCGCCGGAGCGGGTCTAGCCGATCGCGTCGAGCCAGACCTTGCGGGCGTCGAGCGCCTCCTGAGCCTGGGCGATCGCGTCGCGGTCGCCGCGCGCCTTCGCCTCGTCGAGCTCGTCCTGGAGTTTCTGGATCGCGGCGGTCAGCTGCGAGGCCAGACCCTCGGAGCGGGCCTTGCGCTCCGGGTTGCTGCGGTTCCAGTGCTCCTCGTCGAGCTTGCGGACGTGCGCCTCGACCTTGCGGAGGCGGTCCTCGACGGTGCGCACCTGCTCGCGCGGCACGCGGCCGACGGCGTCCCAGCGCTCCTGGATCGAGAGCAGCACCCGCTTGGCCTTCTCGCGGTCCTGCTCCTGCAGGAGCGGCTCCGCCTCCTCGAGGAGGGCGAGCTTGAGGTCGAGGTTCTCGGTGTACTCGACGCTCTCCTGCGCGACGATCTCGGCCTTGGCGCCGTAGATCGCGTCGCCGGCGGCCTTGAAGCGCGCCCAGAGCGCGTCGTCGAACCGCTTGCCTGCACGGCCGGCGACCCGCCAGCGCTCGAGGAGCGCGCGGTAGTCCGGGATGGCGTCGGCGCCCTGGGGCACCAGCGCCTCGGCCTGGTCGATGAGCGCCTGCTTGGCCTGCTTGGCCTCGCGGTGCGCGGAGTCGAGGTCGGCGAAGAACGCCTTGCGGTTCTGCTCGATCGTGGTGCGCGCACCGCGGAACCGGCGCCACAGCTCGTTCGCGTCGTTCTTGGGCAGGCGCGGGCCCTGCTGCTGGTGGTTCTGCCAGCGGGCGAAGAGGTCGTCGATCGCGGCGCTGGCCTGCTTCCACTGCGTCTTCGCCGGGTCGACAGCCGCCAGGGCCTCGGCCTCAGCGACGATGGCCTCGCGGTAGGCGAGGGCCTCGGACAGCGCGGCCTTCGACTCGGCCGCCTGCTGCTCGGTCAGATCCTCGACGGAGCCGCTCAGCGCGTCGACCCGGGTCTGCAGCGACTCGAGGTCGCCGACCGCGTTCGCCTGCGCGATGGCCGCGGACAGCGACTGCACCGTGCGGGCGACGTCTCCGGCGGGTGCGCCCCGCTTGGCGCGCTGCTCGAGCAGGGAGACCTGCCCGGCGAGCTCCGTGTACTTGCGCTCGTAGTAGGCGAGCGCCTCCTCGGGAGTCGCATCGGGGTACTGGCCGACCTCTCGCTCCCCGTCGCCGACGCGGACGTAGACCGTCCCGTCGTCGCCGACCCGTCCCCACGGCTGCTGGTCACTCATCGCTCGGAGCCTCACCTTGCTGTTCGATGTCGTGCTTCTCGGTGCCCGTCGCGTCGTCGGCCGGTGGGGCTCGACGGCCGGAGGGCCGAAGACCGCGCTCGGCCGCGAACGGGCAGTGACGACAAGCCTATTGCACTCCCCGCGCGGGCGGACCGTGACGACGCCGCGGGTGCGGCTACTCGACGGAGACGGAGGTGATGGTCACGGGCTCGGCGGGGGCGCCGTCACCCGATCCGTCGGCCGTGCCCTTCGACACGACGTCGCTGACGAGCGCGTCCAGTCCCGAGGTGACCTGCCCGAGCACGGTGTACCCGCCGGCCGCGTCGGCGGGCAGGGTCGTGTCCTGGTAGACGACGAAGAACTGGCTGCCCTGGCTGTAGCCGTTGCCGCCCTGGCGGGCCATCGCGATGGTCCCGGCCGGGTAGACGCCGTCCTCGGGCGCGTTCTCGACGGGGCCGTAGCTGTAGCCCGGTCCGCCGGTGCCGTCGCCGTCCGGGTCGCCGCACTGGAGGACGTAGAGGCCCTCCGTGGTGAGGCGGTGGCAGGAGACGCCGTCGTAGAAGCCGGACTGCGTCAGCGAGATGAAGGAGGACACCGCCTGCGGGGCGGCGGCGCCGGCGAGCGTGATGCCCAGCGGGTCCTCGCCGATCGTGAGCGTGCCCGTCCAGTCGCGGCCCTCGGCGATGTCGGAGGAGGGGACGTCGCCGGTGTTCGACCCCGTCGCCTCGGGCGTCGGGGTCGCGGAGGAGGAGGAGGTCGGCTCGGCGACCGGGGTGCCGGGGCCGCCGGAGAAGTAGAGGATCTGGGCGACGACCGCGAGCCCGATCACGACGACGGCGGCGATCGCCGCGATCACGTTGTCGCGCACGCGCCGCTTCTGCCTCGAGCGGTGGAGGCTCTGACGGGCCTGGTAGGCCCGGAGCCGGGTGCGCGCCTCGCGGTCGTTCGACTTGCCCTGGGCCACGTGTTCCTCCGACGTCCTCGTCCGCGCGGCTTCGGCGCGGCGGCCCGCGCACGCAGGCCGCGTCGAGCCTACGAGAACCGCCGGAGGCGCGACAAACGCCGCTCCGTCGCGCCGGGCAGCCGGGCCGGGGCTCTGTCGGAGGCCGTCGTTACGCTGGGGGCATGACCATGCAGCAGGCCGGACTCCGCTCCGGGGCGACTCCGCTCGCCGTGCGGATGCGGCCGCGCAGCCTCGAGGAGGTCGCCGGCCAGCGCCACCTCCTGACGCCCGGCTCGCCCCTGGTCGCCCTCGCCGCCGACACCACGGGGGAGCGGGGAGCGGTCTCCGTGATCCTCTGGGGCCCTCCCGGCACGGGCAAGACCACGCTCGCGCAGGCGGTGGCCCACTCCAGCGGCCGCCGCTTCGTCGAGCTCTCCGCCGTCACGGCGGGCGTGAAGGACGTGCGGCAGGTGATGGAGGAGGCACTCTCCACCCGCGACCTCTACGGCACGTCGACGGTGCTCTTCCTCGACGAGATCCACCGCTTCACCAAGGCCCAGCAGGACGCGCTGCTGCCCGGGGTCGAGAACGGGTGGGTCATCCTCATCGCGGCCACGACCGAGAACCCCTCGTTCTCGGTGATCGCGCCGCTGCTCTCGCGCTCGCTCCTGCTGACCCTCGAGCCGCTCAGCGACGACGATCTGGGCGTCCTGGTCGACCGCGCCCTGCACGACGAGCGGGGTCTCCGCGGCTCCGTGACGCTGGAGGAGGAGGCCCGCGCGAGCATCGTGCGGCTCGCCTCCGGAGACGCCCGGCGGGCGCTGACCGCGCTCGAGGCCGCCGCCACCTCCGCCCGCTCGGAGGCCCGCGAGGCCGACCGGGTCGCCCGCGCCGCCGCCGCGGAGGACCCGGACGAGGAGGACGAGGACGACGAGGGCGCTCCCGTCGAGGCCGCCGCCGCGGAGCCCGCGCTCCCCGTGATCACGACCGAGGTCGTCGCGCGCGCCGTCGACCGCGCCCTGCTGCGCTACGACCGCAACGGCGACGAGCACTACGACGTCATCAGCGCCTTCATCAAGTCCATCCGGGGCTCGGACGTCGACGCGGCGCTGCACTACCTGGCCCGGATGATCGAGGCGGGGGAGGATCCGCGGTTCATCGCCCGCCGCATCATCGTCTCCGCGTCCGAGGACATCGGCATGGCCGACCCGCAGGCGCTCGTCGTCGCGATCGCCGCGGCCGACGCCGTGCAGTTCATCGGCATGCCGGAGGGGCGCATCCCGCTCGCCCAGGCGGTCGTGCACCTGGCGACCGCCCCGAAGTCGAACGCGTCCTACTCCGCCATCGACGCGGCCATCGCGGACGTGCGCGCGGGCCGCGCGGGCCGGGTGCCGGCGCACCTGCGCGACGCGCACTACCCCGGCGCCAAGAAGCTCGGCCACGGGAAGGGCTACCGGTACCCGCACGACGCCGACCTCGGCGTCCTCGAGCAGCAGTACCTCCCGGACCCGCTCCAGGGCGCGCGGTACTACCGGCCCACCGAGCACGGCAACGAGCGCGACGTCTCCGCACGACTGGCGAAGCTCCTGCGCATCATCCGCGGCGACCGGGGCTGACCGCGCCGACCACGAACTCGCGCGACCCGCACGGGAGGCCGTGGCCTGATAGTCTTGCGAGGTTGCCCACCGCTCTGTAGCCGAGCGGAGCAGCGCATCCCTCTGAATCGCGCAGCCCGCCACTGCGGTCACCCTTCCCCCGCACCCGCGGAGGACACGACCGCGGCGTCCGCCCTCCTCCCGGAGCCGGCGGTCGAGAGCTGCGACCGAACCTCTCAGACCTTGGAAGGACCACTGTGTCGACCACGTCCCGTACCCGCTCGAAGACGCGCCTCTCGCGCGCCCTCGGCATCCCCCTGACCCCGAAGGCCGCCCGCTACCTCGAGAAGCGTCCCTACGCTCCCGGTGAGCACGGCCGCTCGAAGCGCAAGGCCGACTCCGACTACGCGGTCCGCCTGCGTGAGAAGCAGCGTCTGCGCGCCCAGTACGGCATCCGCGAGAAGCAGCTCCGCATCGCCTTCCAGGAGGCGCGCCGCACCCAGGGCCTGACCGGTGAGAACCTGGTCGAGCTCCTCGAGATGCGCCTCGACGCCCTCGTCCTGCGCTCGGGCTTCGCCCGTACCACCGCGCAGGCCCGCCAGTTCGTCACCCACCGCCACATCATGGTGGACGGCAAGACGGTCGACCGCCCCTCCTTCCGCGTGAAGCCGGGCCAGGTCATCCACGTCAAGACCCGCTCCGAGGGCACCGAGCCCTTCCAGGTCGCCGCCGCCGGTGGACACGTCGACGTCCTCCCCAAGACCCCGGGCTACCTCGAGGTCGAGATCGACAAGCTGCAGGCGACGCTCCTGCGCCGCCCGAAGCGCGCCGAGGTCCCCGTGACCTGCGAAGTGCAGCTCGTCGTCGAGTACTACGCGGCCCGCTGAGTCCAGCCCCGCAGAGAAAGGCCCCGGTGTCCGCACCGGGGCCTTTCCCGTTCCCGGGGTCGCGATCCGGAGTGCCCGCCGCGCTCCGAGAGTCCCGCGCTGCGCCCGATCCGGCCGTCGCGCCCGAGCCGAGCGCCCGTCCCCGCGTCCGACCCTCTCGCGGCCCGTCGGTAGGCTGGAGTGCCGCGCTGGGCGGCATCGAACGGAGGTCACCGTGACCGGTGGAGACATCGCAGGGCTCATCGCCGCGGGGGTGTTCGCGATCCTGGTGGCGATCACCGCCGTCCCGCTCTGGAAGCTCGGGCGCGTCTTCGACAGCACGAGCGAGGCCATCAAGCAGGCCAGCGACGGCCTGACGCCGATCCTCGACGAGTCGGCCTCCACCCTCCGCGAGGCCAACCACCAGCTCGCGCGGGTGGACACGATCACCAAGGACGTCGCCGAGGTCACCGGCAACGTCAACGCGCTCGTCGCTCTCACGGCCGCGACCGTCGGCGGTCCGCTCATCAAACTCGCCGGCTTCACCGCCGGAGTCCGCGCCGTGCTGGTCGCCGGACGGACGGCCGACAAGGCCGGAGCCGCGGTCGGCCGCTCCGCCGCGAAGCGCACGAAGCGCCCGCGCTCGAAGTAGCGCCGCGCCCGCGCCCTAGAATCGAACGGGTCGTCGCGCCGTCGCGCCCGCCCCGCCGCTGTGGAAGGACACCCCGTGAAGAACATCCTCCTGATCGTCATCGGGATCGGCCTCGGATTCGCGGTCGCCCACCAGGTCTCGCGCACCGAGGCGGGCGCCCGGCTCTTCGCCGATATCAACCGCACCGCGAAGGAGCTCGGCGAGGCCGTCTCCGAGGGCTACCACCAGCGCGAGGCCGAACTGAAGGCCGCCATCGGCGAGGGCTGACGCCCCGCCGCCCGACATCCGCGTCGTCACCGACCGAACCGTAACGGAACCCATGCAGACCGCAGACATCCGCAACCGCTGGCTCGACTTCTTCGGGAGCCGCGGCCACACCGTGGTCCCCTCCGCCTCCCTCGTGAGCGAGGACCCGAGCCTCCTCTTCACCGTCGCCGGCATGGTGCCGTTCGTGCCCTACCTCACCGGAGTGGTCCCCGCGCCCTACCCGCGTGCCACCAGCGTGCAGAAGTGCATCCGCACCAACGACATCGAGGAGGTCGGCAAGACGCCTCGTCACGGCACCTTCTTCCAGATGAACGGCAACTTCTCCTTCGGCGACTACTTCAAGGAGGGGGCGATCGGCTACGCCTGGGAGCTGCTCACCGGCGCCGAGAGCGACGGGGGACTGGGCTTCGACGAGAAGGACCTCTGGGTCACCGTCTACAAGGACGACGACGAGGCGATCGCGCTCTGGAAGACGATCGCGGGACTGCCGGACGAGCGCATCCAGCGCCTGGACAAGGACACCAACTACTGGTCGACCGGCCAGCCCGGCCCCGCCGGCCCCTGCTCCGAGATCTTCTTCGACCGCGGCCCCGCCTACGGGATCGACGGCGGCCCGGCGACGGACGACGACCGCTACGTGGAGATCTGGAACCTCGTCTTCATGCAGTACCTCCGCGGCGAGGGCACGAGCAAGGTCGACTTCGACATCCTCGGCGAGCTGCCGCGCAAGAACATCGACACCGGCATGGGCCTCGAGCGCGTCGCCTTCCTCAAGCAGGGCGTCGAGAACATGTACGAGATCGACCAGGTCCGTCCGGTCCTCGATCGCGCCGCCGAGCTCTCGGGCCGCCGCTACGGAGCCGTCCACGAGGACGACGTCCGCATGCGCGTCATCGCCGACCACGTGCGCTCCTCGCTGATGCTGCTGTCGGACGGCGTGACGCCGTCGAACGAGGGGCGCGGCTACATCCTCCGCCGCCTGATGCGCCGCACGGTGCGCGCCATGCGCCTGCTCGGAGTGGACACCGCGACGTTCCCCGAGCTCTTCGCCGCCTCGCGCGACGCGATGGCGTCGGCCTACCCCGAGGTGTCCACGGAGTTCGAGCGCCTCTCGACCAGCGCCTACGGCGAGGAGGAGGCGTTCCTGCGCACCCTCGCGGCCGGCACCGAGATCCTCGACCTCGCGGTCCTGAAGACGAAGAAGGCCGAGTCGCCGACGCTGCCGGGCGACACCGCGTTCCTCCTGCACGACACCTTCGGGTTCCCGATCGACCTCACCCTCGAGATCGCCGAGGAGTCGGGTCTGACGGTCGACCGCGAGGCGTTCGATTCCCTCATGACCGCGCAGCGCACGCGTGCGAAGGCCGACGCGAAGTCGAAGAAGTCGGCGCTGGCCGATCTCTCGGTCTACGCCGACTTCCGCGCCCACGGCGAGACGCTGTTCACCGGCTACGACGTGCTCGACACCGAGACGCGCATCCTCGGCCTCATCGTCGGCGGGCACTCCGTCACGAAGGCGGTCGCGGGCGACATCGCCGAGGTGATCCTCGAGGCGACCAGCCTCTACGCGGAGTCGGGCGGCCAGGAGGCCGACGCCGGCCGCATCGTCGGCTCCGGCTTCGATCTCGAGGTCCTCGACGTGCAGAAGCCCGTCAAGGGGCTCATCAGCCACAAGGTCCAGGTCGCCAGCGGCGAGGTCGGAGTGGGCGACGCCGCCACCTCCGTCGTCGACCGCGACTGGCGCCGGGGCGCCACGCAGGCGCACTCGGGCACGCACCTCATCCACGCCGCGCTGCGCCAGGTGCTCGGTCCGCAGGCGCACCAGTCCGGCTCCTACAACAAGGCGGGCTACCTGCGCCTGGACTTCTCGTGGAACCAGGCCCTCTCGCTCGAGACCCGCAGCGAGATCGAGGAGATCGCCAACACGGCGATCCGTGACAACCTCGAGGTCGTCACGCGCGAGCTCCCGATCGACGAGGCGAAGGCGCTCGGCGCGATGGCCCTCTTCGGCGAGAAGTACGGCGACGTCGTCCGCGTGGTCGACATCGGCGGGCCCTGGTCGCGCGAGCTCTGCGCGGGCACCCACGTCGGGCGCTCGTCCGAGGTCGGCGTGATCAGCCTGGTCAGCGAGTCCTCGGTCGGATCGACCAACCGCCGCGTCGAGTCGCTCGTGGGCCGCGAGGCCTTCCAGGAGCTCGCCGCCGAGCGCGCCCTCGTCAGCACGATCTCGTCCTCGCTGAAGACCCCGCGCGAGCAGCTCCCCGAGCGGATCGGCGAGCTCGTCGCGAGCCTCAAGGCCGCCGAGAAGCGGATCGCCGCGTTCGAGGCCAAGGCCCTCGCCGACCGGGTGCCCGCCCTCGCCGCGACCCGTCGCACGGTGGGCGGCACGACCGTCGTCGCCGAGAGCATCGGCACCGCGGGATCGACCGACGAGCTGCGCTCCCTCGTGACCTCCGTCCGCGAGCGGCTCGGCCAGGAGCCGGCCGTCGTCGCGCTCGCCGCCGACGTCTCGGGCAAGCCCGCGGTGATCGTCGCCACCAACCAGGCCGCCCGCGACCAGGGCCGCCGCGCGGGTGCGCTCGCCAAGCGCGCCGCCGGGATCCTCGGTGGCGGCGGAGGCGGCAAGGACGACCTCGCCCAGGGCGGCGGCTCCGACGTCTCCGCCATCGGCGCGGCGCTCGAGGCCGTGGTGCAGGAAGCGACCAGCTGAATGAGCCGGTTCGGCGTCCGGCTCGGCATCGATGTGGGCCGTGCCCGCATCGGGGTCGCCCGCTGCGACGCCGACGGCCTGCTCGCGGTGCCCGTCGAGACGGTCGCGAGGGCGGGCACTGACGGCGGATCCTCGGACGTCTCCCGGATCGCGCACCTCGCCGCCGAGTACGATGCCCAGGCGATCATCGTCGGACTGCCGTTGTCGCTGTCGGGGGCCGAGACGGCCTCGACGGAGGACGCGCGCGGATTCGCTCGACTGCTCGCCGAGGCGGTGCCCACCGCTCCGGTGCGGCTCGTCGACGAGCGGCTGTCGACGGTCACCGCTCAGAGCGCCCTGCACCGCTCCGGACGCACCACCCGCGGCTCCCGAGCCGTGATCGACCAGGTCGCCGCCGTGGTGATCCTGCAGCACGCCATCGATTCCGAGCGCTCGGCCGGCACCCCGGCCGGAGTCCTGCTCGAACCGAACGAAGGACCTCCTCGTGACCGACGTCCCCCCGAGCCGCCGCGACGCCCGCGCCGCCGAGCAGGCGCAGCCGACTCCGCCCGACCCGACTCCGGAGCAGCAGCCCGCGCCGACTGAGGCGCACGATCCGCTGGGCCGCCTCTTCACCGGGCCCGACGTGCCCGAGCCCCGCGGCCGCGACGACGCGGCCGCGTTCGACCCGGACGCGCGCCCGAAGCGTCGCCGCGCGGCTCGCGCGACGGGCGGCGCGAAGAAGCGCCGCAGCCGCCGCGGGCTCATCGGCGGGCTTCTGGCCTTCGGCGTCTTCGCCGCGCTCGTCGCCATCGCCGTCACGATCTTCCTCGAGCCCGTGCGCGGCCTGTTCGCGGAGCCCGAGCCGACCGACTTCACCGGCACCGGCTCGAGCGAGGTGCTGTTCACGATCCACCAGGGCGACGGCGGCAGCGACATCGCCAACAACCTCGTCTCGGACGGGGTCATCAAGTCGTACGATCCCTTCTACGACCTGCTCCTCGCCCAGAGCCCGGAGCCCGTCTTCCAGCCCGGCGCGTACTCGCTCAAGGCCGAGATGAGCGCCAAGGCCGCACTGTCGGCGCTGCTCGACTCCGAGTCGACGCGCCTCGCGAACACCTTCGTCATCCCCGAGGGGACGGCGCTCAAGGAGGCGCTGCCGCTCATCGCGGACGGTACCGGGGTCGCGCTGACGGACCTCGAGGCGGCCGCCGCCGACTGGGGCTCGTTCGGGCTCCCGGCCGGGGCGACGAGCCTCGAGGGGTTCCTGTTCCCCGCGACGTACGACATCGACCCGTCGACGCCGGCGCACGACATCCTGAAGACGCTGGTCGACCGGATGTACCAGTCGCTCGACCAGGCCGGTGTGCCGGTGGACGACCGCTACCGCGTCGTGGTGTTCGCGTCCCTCGTGCAGCGCGAGGCCCGCGTCGCCGAGGACTTCCCGAAGGTCGCGCGCGTGTTCCAGAACCGCCTCGACCAGGGGTGGCGCCTGCAGTCGGACGCGACCGTGGCGTACGGCACCGGCGCGACCGACCGCGTCTCGACCACGGACGCCGAGCGGAACGACGCCGGCAACGTCTACAACACCTACCAGCGCGACGGTCTGCCGCCCGCGCCGATCTCGAACCCGGGGGACGTGGCGATCGACGCGGTCATGCACCCCGCGGACGGCACCTGGATGTACTTCGTCACGGTGAACCTCGAGACGGGCGAGACGGTCTACTCCACCACCGACGCCGAGCACAACGCGGCCGTCGACCAGTGGCAGGCCTGGATGCGGGACCACCCGGAGTACCAGTGACGGCCGCCGGGTACCGCCTCGCGGTCCTCGGCGCGCCGATCGTGCACTCGAAGTCGCCCGCGCTGCACGCGGCCGCCTACCGGGTGCTCGGGCTCGACTGGAGCTACCGCGCCGTCGAGACGACGGAGGCGACCCTCTCCGAGGTCGTGTCCGGTGAGCCCTGGCACGGCCTGTCGCTGACCATGCCGCTCAAGCACGCGGTGCGCCCGCTGCTGGCGGAGGAGGACGCGGTCGCCCGGGCCACCGGCGCGGTCAACACCGTGCTGGTCGACCGCTCCGGCCCGGCACCCCGCCTCCGCGGGTTCAACACCGACGTCGCGGGCATCGTGCGCGCCCTCGCCGAGGCGGGCGTCGTCTCGGCGGAGCGCGTCCAGGTGCTCGGCGGGGGAGCGACCGCCGCCTCCGCCCTGGCCGCCGCCGCCGAGCTGGGCGCGGCGCGGGTCGACCTCGTCCTGCGGACGGCGTCGAGGGCCGTCGAGCTCGCTCCGCTCGCGGAGTCGCTCGGCGTCCTGATCTCGGTCCGCTCCTTCGCCGACTGGTCCACCGGAGCGCCGCTGGTGATCTCGACGCTCCCCGGCGGGGCGGCTGACGGCCTCGACGTGCCCGACGCGGCGGTCGCGGGCTCGACCCTGTTCGACGTGGCGTACTCCCCGTGGCCGAGCGCTCTCGCCCGGCGCTGGGAGCAGGGCGGCTCCCCGGTCGTCTCCGGGCTCGGGATGCTGCTCCACCAGGCACTCGTGCAGGTGCGGATCTTCGTCGGCGGCGACCCGGCCCTGCCTCTCGATCGTGAGGACGAGGTGCTCGCGGCGATGCGCCGAGCCGTCTCGGCGGGTCCGGCGCACTGACCTCGTGTGCCAGAATCGGAGGATGCTCCGTTGGCTCACGGCCGGGGAATCCCACGGTCCCGAACTCGTCGCCGTCCTCGAAGGACTGCCGGCGGGCGTCCCCGTCTCCCTCGACGACATCCGCGCCGATCTGGCGCGCCGGAAGCTCGGCTACGGCCGCGGAGCCCGGATGAACTTCGAGCAGGACGAGCTGACGATCTCCTCCGGCGTCCGGCACGGAGCGACGATGGGCAGCCCCATCGCCCTGCGCATCGGCAACACGGAGTGGCCGCGCTGGGTCGACGTCATGTCGGCGGAGCCCCGCGACCCCGAGAGCCTGCCCAAGGGCCGCGGCGCCGCGCTCACCCGGCCCCGCCCGGGCCACGCCGACCTCGTCGGGATGCAGAAGTACGGCTTCCCCGAGTCCCGCAACGTGCTCGAGCGCGCCTCCGCCCGCGAGACCGCGGCCCGCGTCGCCCTCGGGGCCGTCGCCCGCCGCTTCCTCGGCGAGCTCGGCGTCTCGCTCGTCAGCCACACCCTCGCCATCGGGCCTGTCCGCGTGCCCGAGGGCTCGCCGCTGCCCGGCCCGGCCGACGTCGCCGCCCTGGACGCGGATCCGCTGCGCTGCCACGACGCCGCGACCAGCGCCCTCATGGTCGCCGAGGTGGACCGCGCCCACGACGACGGCGACACGCTCGGCGGCGTGGTCGAGGTCCTCGCGTACGATCTCCCGCCCGGACTCGGCTCCTACGTGCACTGGGACCGTCGTCTCGACTCCCAGCTCGCGGCGGCCCTGATGGGGATCCAGGCGATCAAGGGCGTCGAGGTCGGCGACGGCTTCCTCACCACCACCCGCCGCGGCTCGGAGGCGCACGACGAGCTGTTCCAGTCCGCCGCCGGGATCTCCCGGTCCAGCGACCGGGCCGGCGGCACCGAGGGTGGGATGAGCACGGGGACCGTGCTGCGGGTCCGCGCCGGCATGAAGCCGATCGCGACCGTGCCGCACGCGCTGCGCACCGTCGACGTCGCCACCGGCGAGGCGGCCGGCGCCCACCACCAGCGCTCCGACGTCTGCGCGGTGCCGGCGTCCGGTGTCGTCGCGGAGGCGATGGTCGCCCTGGTGCTCGCGAACGCCGTGCTCGAGAAGTTCGGCGGCGACAGCGTCACCGAGACCCGCCGCAACCTGCAGGGCTACCTCGCCGCCATCCCCGACGAGCTCCGCACGGCCGCTGCGAGCGACCCGGCTCTCGGGCTCGACTGATGGCCGCGTCCTCGGCGGCCCGCTGATGGCGGGTCACGATACCGGCGCGGCCCGCGCCCGCCTCGTCCTGATCGGCCCGATGGGGGCCGGCAAGACGACGATCGGCAAGCGGGTCGCGAAGGCGCTGAGCGCCGGGTTCGTCGACTCCGACGCGGAGTTCGTGCGCACCCACGGCCCGATCGCCCCCTACTTCGACGCCCACGGCGAGCCGGCCTTCCGCCGGGAGGAGCGCCGTGTCGTCGAGCGCGCCGTCCGCCGCGACGTGGTGCTGAGCCTCGGCGGGGGAGCGGTGCTCGATCCCGCGACGCGCGCCGACCTCGCGGACGTGCCCGTCGTGCTCCTCACCACCACGGCCGAGGCCGTCCGCGACCGGCTCGGCTCCGGCTCCCGCCCGCTGGTGCGCGGCGGGGTCGGCGACTGGGTCCGCATCTTCGACGAGCGGCGCCCGGTCTACGAGTCCCTCGCGGACACCGTGGTCGACACCTCCCGGCGGCCGATCACCCTGATCGCCGCCGAGATCGCGGAGTGGGTGCGCGCGCAGCGCCCCTCCGCCACCCCTGCACCATCGGACCCGGCGGCCACGAGCCGCCCGAGCGGAAGACAGTCATGAACGACGGCACCACCGCCATCCCCGTCGCCGGAGAGAACGGCTACGACATCCACGTCGGGCGCGGACTCCTCGACGGCCTCGCCGACGCGATCGGCCCCCGGGCCGCGAAGGTGCTCATCGTGCACCCGCCGACCCTCGCGGTCCTCGCCGCCGAGATCCGCGAGAGCCTGCTCGAGCGCTACGAGGTGCTGCTCGCCGAGGTGCCGGACGCCGAGGCCGCGAAGCGCGTGGAGGTGGCGGCCTTCTGCTGGCAGGTGATGGGGCAGTCGGACTTCACCCGCACGGATGCGGTCGTCGGCTTCGGCGGCGGCGCGATCACCGACCTGGCCGGCTTCGTCGCCGCCACCTGGCTCCGCGGGGTCGACCTGGTGCAGGTGCCGACCACCGTGCTCGGGATGGTCGACGCGGCCGTCGGCGGGAAGACCGGCATCAACACGGCCGAGGGCAAGAACCTCGTCGGCGCCTTCCACGCGCCGCGGGCTGTCGTCGCCGACCTCGACGTGCTGACCAGCCTCCCGCGCAACGAGATCCTGGCCGGCTTCGGCGAGATCGTGAAGTACGGGATGATCGCCGAGCCGCGCATCCTCGACATCATCGAGTCCGACATCGACCTGGCCACGGACCCGACGTCGGAGGAGTTCCGCAGCCTGGTCGAGCTGTCGATCGGGATCAAGGCGCGGGTCGTCGGCGAGGACTTCACCGAGAAGGGCCTGCGCGAGATCCTGAACTACGGGCACACCCTCGGGCACGCGGTCGAGCACGCCGAGCGCTACCAGTGGCGCCACGGCGCGGCCGTCTCCGTCGGGATGATGTTCGCAGCCGAGCTCTCGCGCCTGACCGGATCGCTCAGCGACGCGGTCGTGGACCGCCAGCGCCGGGTCCTCGAGTCGCTGACCCTGCCGACGAGCTACCCGCTCGGACGATGGGCGACGCTCCTCGCCTCGATGCAGCGCGACAAGAAGACCCGCGCGGGGATGCTCCGCTTCGTGGTCCTCGACGACATCGCCCGCCCGAGCATCCTGCAGGGGCCGGAGACGTCGCTGCTGTTCGCGGCGTACCAGGAGATCGGATCGTAGGTCCGGCTCGGCTGAGCCTGGGCGGCGCCGTCAGCCTCCGCCCAGGGCGGCCCTCCGCGCCTGGGCGTACTCGGCCTCGGTGATCGTGCCCGCCGCTCGCAGCGCCTCCAGCTCGGCGAGCCGGTCCGCCAGCGGGCGGGCGGAGCCGGGACCCTCGCGCGCGAAGCGGGCCGCGACGTCGGTCCGCAGGGTCAGCGGGTCCACTCCGAGCGAGCGCGCCCGGCGCATGTTCACGACGATCAGCACCACGACGAGCACGATCACGACGGCGATGACGATCGGCACCGCGGTGAACACGATCGAGTACCAGGGCGGCACGACTGTGTCGGCGGGAAAGGCGTCCCTGTGCTCCTCCTCGGGGTCGGTCCTCCACCGTCTCGCGCTCCGGCGGACCGGTGGGGCGATTCGCATGCGGCGTCCAGACTCCTCTGCCGACGGGGCCGCGTCGACTACACTCGACGGGTCAGCCGGACCGGCCGATATCGCCGCGCCCGCGTACCGGGCTCGCCGGCGCAGACTTCCACCGAAACGGATCCCCCTTCGCATGGCCTCTACCACCGACATCAAGAACGGCACCGTCCTCAGCATCGACGGCCAGCTCTGGAACGTCATCGACTTCCAGCACGTCAAGCCGGGCAAGGGCGGCGCCTTCGTACGCACCAAGATGAAGAACGTCCTCACGGGCAAGGTCGTCGACAAGACCTTCAACGCGGGCGCCAAGATCGACACGGCCAACGTCGACCGCCGCGACTTCCAGTACCTCTACCGCGACGGCGCGGACTTCGTGTTCATGGACACCAGCGACTACGACCAGATCACCGTTCCCGAGGCGGTCGTCGGCGACGCGGCGAACTTCATGCTCGAGAACCAGAACGTGACCCTCGCCCTGCACGACGGTGACCCGCTCTACATCGACCTCCCCGCCTCGGTCGTCCTCGAGATCACCTACACGGAGCCGGGCCTCCAGGGCGACCGCTCGACCGGCGGCACCAAGCCCGCGACGGTCGAGACCGGCTACCAGATCCAGGTCCCGCTCTTCCTCGAGCAGGGCACGAAGGTCAAGGTCGACACCCGCACGGGCGACTACCTCGGCCGCGTCAGCTGAGCCGGGCCTCCCGTGAGTGCTCGCACGAAGGCGCGCAAGCGCGCCCTCGACATCCTCTACAACGCCGACGTCCGGCAGATCAGCTTCGCCCAGTCGCTGCGCGCCGAGGCCGAGCGGGCGGCGAACGAGCCGGCCCGTGAGGCCTCGTGGCTCTACGCCCGCGAGATCGTCGACGGGGTCATCGACCACGCCGACGAGATCGACGAGCTGATCGCCCGGCTCGCCCAGGGCTGGACACTCCCGCGCATGCCGCTGGTCGACCGCGCGATCCTCCGGATCGGGGTGTGGGAGATCCTGCACAACGACGCGGTGCCCGACGGCGTCGCCATCTCGGAGGCCGTCGAGGCCGCCACGTCGCTGTCGACCGACGACTCGGCGGGCTTCATCAACGGGCTCCTCGCCTCCGTCGCGGAGTCCCGCACGACGGCCTGACCCGCCCCGGAGACCTGCTCGGCCCGCCGGATCCCCGTGATCGGGCGGGCCGAGGTCGTTCCCGGGCTGCCCGTCCGGCGGGCCGCGCGACGGCCCGTATACTCGACACGGCTTTTCCTTTAACAGCCGTCCTGTGAGGCGGGGAAGGAGGTCGGTGTGACGGCACGAATCGTGCTCAACGGCGCTGACATCACGCGAGCGCTCACGCGCATCGCCCACGAGATCCTCGAGTCGAACCGCGGCCCCGAGTCGCTGGTCGTCCTCGGCATCCCGACGCGCGGCGTCGCCCTCGCGAGGCGCATCGCCGAGACGATCGCGCGGATCGAGCCGGACGGTCCCCCCGTCTTCGCCGGCTCCCTCGACGTGACCATGTACCGCGACGACCTCTCCCGGCACCCGGTCCGCACCCCCGCGCGGACCGCCGTCCCCGCGAGCATCGACGGCCGGACAGTGGTCCTCGTCGACGACGTCCTCTTCTCGGGCCGCACCATCCGCGCCGCCCTGGACGCCCTCAGCGACATCGGCCGTCCGCGAGCCGTGCGGCTGGCCGCGCTGGTCGACCGCGGGCACCGCGAGCTCCCGATCCGGGCGGACTTCGTCGGCAAGAACCTGCCGAGCAGCCTGAGCGAGCGGATCAACGTCCGGCTCGTCGAGACGGACGGCGAGGACCTGGTCGCGATCGAGTCGCAGGCCACCGGCGAGGAGACGGCTCCGTGAAGCACCTGCTCTCGACCCGCGACCTCGACCGCGCGAGCGCGATCGCACTCCTCGACATCGCCGAGGACATGGCGGACGTGCAGAACCGCGAGGTCAAGAAGCTGCCGACCCTGCGCGGGAAGACCGTGGTCAACCTCTTCTTCGAGGACTCCACCCGCACGCGGATCTCGTTCGAGGCGGCGGCGAAGCGGCTCTCGGCCGACGTCATCAACTTCAGCGCGAAGGGCTCCAGCGTCTCCAAGGGCGAGAGCCTGAAGGACACCGCGCAGACGCTCGCCGCGATGGGCGCCGACGGCGTGGTCATCCGCCACAGCGCCTCCGGAGCCCCCGCGGTTCTGGCGGCGAGCGGCTGGATCGACGCGTCGATCCTCAACGCCGGTGACGGGACCCACGAGCACCCGACCCAGGCGCTCCTGGACGCGTTCACCATCCGCCGGCGCCTGCACGGCGCCTCCGCGTCCCGCGGCAAGAGCCTCGACGGTGTCGCGGTCACGATCGTGGGCGACGTCCTGCACTCGCGGGTGGCGCGCTCGAACGTCTGGCTGCTGACGGCGCTGGGCGCCGAGGTGACCCTGGTCGCACCGCCGACCCTCGTGCCGGTCGACACGCGCGACTGGCCCGCGACCATCCGCTTCGATCTGGACGAGGCGATCGACACCGGGCTCCCCGACGTCGTGATGCTCCTGCGCATCCAGCTCGAGCGGATGTCGAGCGGGTTCTTCCCCAACGGCCGGGAGTACGCGCGGATCTGGGGCCTCGACGACGAGCGGCTCGCCCGGCTGGGTCCCGATACCATCGTCATGCACCCCGGACCCATGAACAGGGGCGTCGAGATCTCCTCGGCGGCCGCCGATTCGAGCCGCTCCACGGTGCTCGAACAGGTCACGAACGGAGTGTCCGTCCGGATGGCCGCGCTCTACCTGCTGCTGTCCGGCGAACGGGAGGTCCACTGATGAGCACTGCCCAGCCGCTTCAGAGCACGGCGCCGGAGCGGATCCTGATCTCGGGGGCGACGCTCGCCGGCGAGTCGACCGCCGACCTGCTGATCGACGGGGGCGTGATCGTCGAGATCGGCGCCGACCTCGACTCGCGCGGGGCCCGCGTGATCGACGCCGACGGCCTGCTGGCGCTGCCCGGCCTGGTCGACCTGCACACCCACCTGCGCGAGCCGGGGTTCGAGCAGAGCGAGACGATCCTCACCGGCACGCGAGCTGCGGCCGCCGGAGGCTTCACCGCCGTCTTCGCGATGGCGAACACCTCGCCGGTGCAGGACACCGCGGGCGTGGTCGAGCAGGTGCAGAGCCTGGGCGAGGACGCCGGCTACGCGACGGTCCGCCCGATCGGCGCGGTGACCGTGGGTCTGGCGGGGGAGTCGCTCGCCGAGCTCGGCGCGATGGCCCGCAGCCGCGCGGCCGTGCGGGTCTTCTCGGACGACGGGAAGTGCGTCTCGGACGCGCTGCTGATGCGCCGCGCTCTCGAGTACGTCAAGGCGTTCGACGGAGTCGTCGCCCAGCACGCGCAGGAGCCGCGGCTCACCGTGGGCGCGCAGATGAACGAGGGCGCCGTCTCCAGCGCCCTCGGCCTGCAGGGCTGGCCCGCCGTGGCCGAGGAGGCGATCATCGCCCGCGACGTGCTCCTCGCCGAGCACGTGGGCTCCCGCCTGCACGTCTGCCACGTCTCGACCGCGGGCTCGGTCGACGTCATCCGCTGGGCGAAGGCCCGGGGGATCGACGTGACCGCCGAGGTCACCCCCCACCACCTGCTCCTCACCGAGCAGGCCGTCGCCGGACAGGACGGGCCGAGCTACGACGCCCGCTTCAAGGTGAACCCGCCGCTGCGCCGCGACGAGGACGTGCTCGCCCTCCGCGAGGCCCTCGCCGACGGCACCATCGACATCGTCGCCACCGACCACGCGCCGCACCCGGTCGAGGCGAAGGACTGCGAGTGGGACGCCGCGGCGTTCGGCATGGTCGGCCTCGAGAGCGCGCTGAGCGTGGTGCACGCCGCCGTCGTCGAGGACGGGCGGATGAGCTGGTCCGACGTCGCGCGCGTGCTCTCCTCCGCCCCCGCCCGCATCGGCCGGCTCGACGGCTACGACCGCGGCCTCGCCGTCGGGGCCGCCGCGAACATCGTGCTCTACGACCCGGAGGCGCGACGCCGCTTCTCCGTCGAGGACCTGCGCGGCCGCAGCGGCAACTCCCCGTACCTCGGTCGCGAGCTGCCGGGCCGCGTCGTCGCCACCCTCCACCGGGGCTTCCCGACCGTGCTGGACGGCGAGCTCGTCGACGCGGCGGTCGTCGCCGCCTCCGCGAAGGCCTCCCGTGGATAGGGCCGCGATCACGATCGTCATCGCCGCGGTCGTCGTCCTCGTCTTCGTCGGCATGCTGCTCTCCTGGCGCGCGCGGCGCCGCCGCTCGGCCGCCCTCGCGCCGGAGCCCGTGCCCGCATCCTCGCTGGGCGCCGAGGTCGAGCGCGTCGACCTCCCGTACGTGGCCACGACCCGCTTCGAGCAGCCGCTCGAGCGCGTCGTGCTGCCGGGGCTCGGCTTCCGCGGCAACGCTGTGCTGCGCCTCCACGAGCGCGGCGTCGTGATCGCCCCCGTCGGCGAGCGCGAGACGGTGATCCCGGCCTCCCTCCTGCGCGGAGCGGGCCAGGGCAGCTACGTGATCGACCGCGTCGTCGAGGAGGGCGGCCTGCTCGTGATCTCCTGGTCGCCCCGCGGCGACGAGACCGTCGACAGCTACCTCCGCGTGGCCGAGCCCGCCCTCCGGGCGCACCTGGTCGCCGAGCTGCAGCGCCTCGCCGGCGTAGCTCGGGTCGGTCAGCGTCTCCTGGTACCCGGTCATGCCGGTGGCGAAGACGATCTCGCCCAGGGTGCGGCCTCGGGCGCCGTAGGCCTG
>NZ_PSVX01000049.1:0-27801 GCF_002932695.1 Rathayibacter sp. AY1D2
GGTCCAGTCGCGCGGACGCCTCCAGGGCGAGCACGGCGCCGATCTCGGCCGAGAGCGTGGCGGGCAGCGACGGAGGCGCGTCCCAGCGGGGCCCGGCCCCTCCCCGCGAGATCCCGCTCCGGCGCGCGACTCGCCGGCGGAGGTGTACCGGAGCGGAAATTCGCGGAGGGGAGACGGGGGCCGGTCACCCGTAGAGTGGCCGGGTGGAAGCAGCCGACATCGCCGACGACATCACCGAGGTCCTCTACACCGAGGCCGAGATCCACGAGCGGATCCGCGCCCTGGCCCGCGCCATCGAGCGCGACTACGCGGGTGAGAACCTGCTCATCGTCGGGGTGCTGCGCGGCGCCGTGATGGTGATGGCCGATCTGGCCCGCGAGCTCAAGCTCGACATCGTCATGGACTGGATGGCCGTCTCGTCCTACGGGAGCGGCACCAAGTCCTCCGGCGTCGTGCGGATCCTGAAGGACCTCGACTCCGACATCACGAACCGCAAGGTGCTGATCGTCGAGGACATCATCGACTCCGGCCTCACGCTCTCGTGGCTGCAGGGCAACCTCCGCAGCCGTGGCGCCGAGTCCGTCGAGATCTGCGCGCTGTTCCGCAAGCCCGCGGCCGCCAAGGTCGAGGTCGACGTGGCCTACGTCGGCTTCGACATCCCGAACGAGTTCGTGATCGGCTACGGGCTCGACTACGCCGAGCGCTACCGCAACCTCCGCGATGTCGCCGTCCTCGCCCCGCACGTCTACGAGTAGCGCCGCGGACACCGCGCAGGAGAGCCTCGAGCGGCTCTTCGCGGTGCCGCTGCTGGGCTATCACATGAGCTACCCGACCTCGCTGCGGGCCGACCTCGAGTTCAACTACTGGTGGCTCGCGCATGCGATCGACGCGGCCGTCGACGCCTTCGAGCGCACGGGCGACGATGCGCACCTGGAGCGGGCCCGGCGGATCCACCGCGCGATCCGCCTCCGCAACGGCGGGCGCCTGGTCAACGGCTACTTCGACGACATGATGTGGCTCGGCGGCGCGCTCGCCCGCCTCGGGGAGGCCTCCGGCGATCCGCGGTTCCTCGACCGGGCCGACCGCCTCTGGCACTTCGCCGTCGCGAGGGGCTGGAACCTCCGCCACGGGGCGAGCCTCGCCTGGCGCCGCCGGCAGCTGGACTACAAGAACGCGCCCGCGAACGGCCCGTTCGCGATCCTCGGCGCGCGCCTGGAGCGGCTGCGGCCGGACGGCCGGGAGGAGCTCTCGCGCGCCGCCCTGGACTGGATGCACGTGCGCCTCCGCGACGACGACACCGGCTTCGTCGCCGACGGCATCGGCCGCGAGGGAGGCTCCGCGCGCGACGACTGGGCCTTCAGCTACAACCACGCCGTCTACATCGGCGCGGCGCTCGCCCTGCACCGCCTGCGGCCCGACCCCCGCCTGGTCGCCCACGCCTCCCGCACGGCCGAGGACCTGCTGGACCGGCTCGCCCCCGACGGCGTCTTCGTCGACCAGGGCTCGGGGGACGGCGCCCTGTTCGGCGGCATCGCCTACCGGCACCTCGTCGACCTCGCCACGACGAGCGGAGTCGCGCCCGCGGTGGCGGCTCGCGTCCGCGGTTTCGTCACCGGCAGCGTCGCCGCGCTGCAGAGCTCGAGCGTCCGCCGCGGCGTGCTGCTGGCCGGGCCCCGCTGGGACGCGCCTCCGTCGCTGCCCGCCACGCTCTCGGCCGAGATCGGCGCCGTGCTCGCCCTGGAGGCGTCCGCGCGACTGGACCGGTCGCCGGTGCCGTCAGACTGACGGGGTGAAGGCACCCGAGAAGCGCACCGTCGCCGTCGTGATCAACCCGAGCAAGTTCGACGACGTCGGCGCCGCGGAGGACCTGGTCGCGACGATCGCGCGCCGCCACGGCTGGAACGAGCCGCTCTGGTTCGAGACCAGCCCGGGCGACTCCGGTGCCGCTGCGGCCCGCGCCGCGCTCGAGGCGGGCCCGGACCTGGTCTGCTCGATGGGAGGCGACGGCACCGTCCGCGCCGTCGCCACGGTGCTGCGGGGGACCGGCGTCCCCTACGGCCTGCTGCCCAGCGGCACGGGCAACCTCCTCGCGCGGAACCTCGGGATCCCGCTCGGCTCGCTGCCCGAGGCGGTCGAGATCGCCCTGCTCGGGCAGGACCGCGCGATCGACGTGGGCACGGCCGCGTTCGACGACGGCGAGGAGCGGGTGTTCATGGTGATGGGCGGGGTGGGCCTGGACGCCGAGATCATGGACAAGACGGACGAGGAGCTGAAGAAGCGGGTGGGCTGGGGCGCCTACTTCGCGGCGGGGGCGCCGGCGATGTTCAAGGCCGGATTCGAGGTGACCCTCACGATCGACGGCGCTGAGGAGCCTCCGCAGCGCTGCTTCATGGTGCTGGCCTGCAACTGCAGCTCCGTGGTCGCGAACATCGAGCTGGCCGCCGGAGCCGTGCTCGACGACGGCGACCTGGAGCTGGTGCTGCTGCGTCGGCGCTTCGGCCTCGCGCTGGACGTGGCGACCGGCAACCGCAACGGGCTCGCCTCCCTCCGCCAGTGGCCCGGTCGCGAGTTCTCGTTCGAGCTCGACCAGCCGGTGCTCGCCGAGCTGGACGGCGATCCGGTCGGCCGCACCCGCTCCGGGCGCTTCGGCGTGGATCCGGGCGCCCTGCTCGTGCGCCTGCCGGTGCCGACGCCGCGGAGCCCGGGACTGACTCCGCACGACTCGGTGATCGTCGACACGTCCGCCATCGCGACGCTGCTCCCGGAGCCGCCCTCCTCCTGACGCTTGCGCGCTCTTCTTTACGGTTGTAAGTTATCTGACGGACGTAAAGAAGGCGCTCCTCGCGCCGGGAAGAAGGACCCCGTGACCGATCCGCGGCTCACCCGCTCGCGCGAGCTCCTGCTCACCGCGATCACGAGTGCCCTCGACCGCCCGGGCGACGACCAGCCCTCCATCACGGAGCTCTGCGGCGCCGCGGGCGTCAGCCGCCCCACGTTCTACCAGCACTTCGGCGATGTGCCGTCACTGATCGAGGCCGCCGCGGTGGAGCGGATGCACGCGCTGTTCGGTGACGTCGCTCCCGGCACCGCCCCCGCCGACTGGGAGGGCGCGGTCCCCCGCATCGTCCGCGGGCTCCTCGAGGGCCTGCTCGTGCACGCCGACTTCTACCGCCGCGTGCTGAGCGGAGGCGCGGCCCGCGCCGTGCAGGAGTCGGTCGTCGCGTTCCTCGCGCAGCGGCTCCTCGCCTTCTCGCCCCTCGCCGAGCGCGGATCGGGCGGCGGCGACCACGCACGCGTCGAGCGCTTCGCCGTCCTCCTCGCCGCTGGCACCACCTGGCTTGTCGTCGGCTGGCTCCTCGACGGCGACGCCCGCCGTCCCGCGGCCTCGGCCTCCGCCGACATCGCCGAGCTCCTCGTCACCGGAGTCGCCTCGCCGCGGCTCGCCGCCCTGCACTCCACGAAGTAGAAGGACCATGACCACCTCCCCGCTCCGCCGCGCCCTGCGCGCCGTGAACCCGCGCCTCGTCGTCGTCTTCGCCGCGATCGCGCTCATCCCGCTGATCTACGCGGGACTGCTGACCTCGGCCAACCTCGATCCCACGCACCACCTCGACACGGTGCCCGCCGCGATCGTCAACGAGGACACCGGCGCGACCGCCTCGGACGGCTCCGCGCTCGCCCTCGGCGACGACCTGACCGAGCAGCTCACCACCGACACCTCCGGCTCGGACTTCGCCTGGACGGCGACCGGTGCCGACGAGGCGTCCCGCGAGCTCGCCTCCGGCGACGTCCTCGCCGTGCTGACGGTGCCGGCCGGCTTCTCGGCCGACGTCGCCTCCGTCGGCGGCGACGACCCCGCCGCGGCCGTGCAGGCGAAGCTGTCGATCGAGACGAACGACGCGGCCAACCTGATCGTCGGCAACATCGCCTCCACCATCGGCACCACCGTGACGAAGACGCTGGAGGAGAAGGTCGGCGCGACCTACCTCGAGAACGTCTACCTCGGCTTCACCGACGTGCACTCGAGCCTCGAGCAGGCGGCCGACGGCGCCGCTCAGCTGGCGGACGGCGCCGGGACCGCCGCGTCCGGCTCCTCCGAGCTGGTCGTCGGGCTCGCGCAGCTGCAGGACGGCACCGCGCAGCTGGCGACCGGAGCCGACTCCCTCCGCTCGGGCGCGGGGAGCGCGGCCTCCGGAGCGTCCGACCTCTCGTCGGGACTCCAGCGGATCGCGAGTGGGACCGGTCAGCTGCCCGACCAGGCGGCGGCGCTCGACACGGGAGCCCGCACGGTCGCCGACGGCGCCCAGCAGCTCGACGGCGGAGCGGCGTCGCTCGCATCGGGCGCCGCCGACCTCGCCGCGGGGACGTCGACCCTGAAGGACGGCGCGGTCTCGGCGGCATCCGGTGCCGCGGCGCTGGCCACCGGGTCCGCCTCCCTCTCCGACGGAGCGGGGAAGGCCCTCGCAGGAGCCCAGCAGCTCGCGACCGGTGCGGGAGCGCTCGCGACCGCCACTCCGCAACTCGCCACCGGAGCGACCGGAGTCGACTCCGGCCTCGCCTCCCTGCTCTCTCGGTACGACTCGCTGTCCGACGCCCAGCGCGTGGCCGAGCTGACCGCCCTCGAGCAGGGTGCGGCCGCTCTCGCGGGCGGAGCCGCCTCGGCGGACGCGGGCGCGCAGACGCTCGCCTCCGGTGCGACCGCGCTCGTCGGCGACGACGGCAGCGGACTGACGGCGCTAGCCACCGGTGCCGCCACGGTCTCGGGCGGAGCCGCCGACCTCGCGACCGGCACCGCCGCTCTGTCCACCGGGGCGACCTCCGCCGCCGACGGCGCCCAGAAGCTGCAGACCGGTGCGCAGGCCCTCGCCCAGGGAGCTGCGACCCTCGACGGAGGAGCCGCGCATGTCGCCGGCGGAGTGGACACCCTCTCCGGCGCGGTCGGCCCGCTCACCAGCGGAATCGCCTCCGCGGCCGCCGGCGCCTCCGACCTCGCCTCCGGGACGGCCGCCCTCGCGACGGGCGCCTCGGACCTCGCGGACGGCGCCGAGACCGCCGCGACCGGCTCGGCCGACGCGGCCACCGGTTCGCAGGACCTCGCCGACGGGATCGACTCGCTCGCCTCCGGATCGCGCACCCTCGACACGAAGCTCTCGGACGGCGCGGACGACGTGCCCACCTATACCGGCGAGCAGGCTCAGGAGCTCAGCACCGTCGCGGCCGCCCCGGTCGGGATCGACGCCGAGCGGATGAACCGCGTGCCGTCCTACGGCTACGGCCTCGCCCCCTACTTCATGGCGCTCGCGCTCTGGGTCGGCGCGCTCGCCTTCTACCTGATGAGCGCCCCGCTCAGCTCCCGCCTCCTCGCCGCGCGCCGTCCCGCCTGGGTCATCGCGCTGCGCAGCTACCTGCCCGGCGCGCTGATGGCGGTCGCCCAGGGCGTCCTGGCCGCGCTCGTCATCCGCTTCGGAGTGGGCGTCGAGGCGTCGAACCTGCCCGGGCTGATCGGGATCGCCGTGCTCACGAGCCTCACCTTCGTGGCGATCAACCAGGCGCTGATCGCGCTGCTGGACGCGCCGGGCCGGTTCCTGGCGCTGCTGATGATCGTGCTGCAGCTGTCCTCGGCCGGAGGCACCTACCCGGTCGAGACCGCGCCCGCCTTCTTCCAGGCGATCCACGGCGTCCTGCCGCTGACCTGGACGGTGGAGGCGTTCCGCTCGCTGATCGCCGGCGGCAGCATCGGAGTCGCGCACGCGGTCCTGGTGCTCGTGCTCTGGCTGGTCGGGGCGCTCGCCGTGACCGTGCTGGCCGCCGCCCGCCGCCGCCGTGGCCTCGTGCCCGCCCTCCGCGACCCGGAGCCCCTCCTCGAGTCGGCCTGACCCGGGCCGTGCGGGCCCGGTCCGTCCGTCCGCGCCTCCTGCGTTCTCGCGGCGCGCCCCGCTCGGACACCCTCGCCCTCCCGAGACCGCAGTAGTCGTCGCTGTCGAGCTCGAGTGCGACAACTCCTGCGCTCTCACGGCGCGTCCCCACCGCCGAAGCGCCGATCCCCGCGACCTCCACCCGCAAGGCAGAGGACGCGGACCAGGAAACGCGTGCCAGCGTTTCCCGGCAGTCCGACGCACCCCGCTCTGCGAAACGCACCATCTCGTGGAGCCGACCGCGCGCGGGGATGCGGCCCGCCGCATCCCCGCCAGACCACACAGCCCGCGGCCGTTCGGCCCACGGCGAACGCGTGGGCGGCGCTCAGAGTGCGGGAGGTAGCCTGGCAGGCACAATCTCCTCGTCAGAAAGGCGCCGGGTGTCGCACCCGCAACAAGCATGAACGTGAAGCGCATCTTCCGGGGTCCCATCCTCTACGTCGTCCTGGCGATCGTCGCGGTGTGGATCGGCTCCTCGCTGATCACCATGTCCGGCTTCCGGCCGGTCACGACGCAGGAGGGTCTCGACCTCCTGAAGGACGGCAAGGTCGACTCGGCGAAGATCGTGGACGGCGAGCAGCGCGTCGATCTCACGCTCAAGCAGGCCGACGGCGACAACGGCACGCAGGTGCAGTTCTACTACGTGGCCCCTCGCGGCGCGGAGGTCGTCGACGCGGTGTCCGCGGCCGATCTCGGCAGCACCGGCTACAACGACGAGGTCCCGCAGACCAACTGGTTCCTCTCGGCTCTCGGCTTCCTGCTCCCCATCCTGCTGATCGGCGCGTTCTTCTGGCTGATGCTCTCGGGCATGCAGGGCGGCGGCAACCGCGTCATGCAGTTCGGCAAGTCGAAGGCGAAGCTCGTCTCGAAGGAGTCGCCCAAGGTCACGTTCGGCGATGTCGCCGGCGCCGACGAGGCGATCGAGGAGCTGCACGAGATCAAGGAGTTCCTCAAGGAGCCCGCGAAGTTCCAGGCCGTCGGCGCCCGCATCCCGAAGGGCGTCCTGCTCTACGGCCCTCCCGGCACCGGCAAGACCCTGCTGGCGCGCGCGGTCGCGGGCGAGGCGGGCGTCCCCTTCTACTCCATCTCCGGATCGGACTTCGTCGAGATGTTCGTCGGCGTCGGCGCGAGCCGTGTCCGCGACCTGTTCCAGCAGGCGAAGGAGAACTCGCCGGCCATCATCTTCGTCGATGAGATCGACGCCGTCGGCCGCCACCGCGGCGCCGGCATGGGCGGCGGTCACGACGAGCGCGAGCAGACCCTCAACCAGCTGCTGGTCGAGATGGACGGCTTCGACGTCAAGACGAACGTCATCCTGATCGCGGCGACGAACCGTCCCGACATCCTCGACCCCGCACTGCTGCGTCCGGGCCGCTTCGACCGCCAGATCGGCGTCGACGCCCCCGACCTGCTCGGCCGCAAGCGGATCCTCGAGGTCCACGGCCGCGGCAAGCCGCTCGCCGGCGGAGTCGACCTCGAGGTCGTCGCCCGCAAGACCCCGGGCTTCACCGGCGCCGACCTGGCCAACGTCCTCAACGAGGCCGCGCTGCTCACCGCCCGCTCCAACGCGCAGCTGATCGACAACCGCGCGCTCGACGAGGCCATCGACCGCGTCATCGCGGGGCCGCAGCGCCGCACGCGGGTCATGCGCGACAAGGAGAAGCTGATCACCGCCTACCACGAGGGCGGACACGCTCTGGCGGCGGCGGCGATGCGCCACACCGACCCCGTGACCAAGGTCACGATCCTGCCGCGCGGCCGCGCCCTCGGCTACACGATGGTGCTCCCGCTGGAGGACAAGTACTCCACCACCCGCAACGAGCTCCTCGACCAGCTCACGTACGCGATGGGCGGTCGCGTCGCGGAGGAGATCGTCTTCCACGACCCCACCACCGGAGCGTCGAACGACATCGAGAAGGCGACCTCCATCGCCCGCAAGATGGTCACCGACTACGGCATGTCCGCGAACGTCGGAGCGGTCAAGCTCGGCCAGTCGTCGGGCGAGATGTTCCTCGGCCGCGACATGGGCCACCAGCGCGACTACTCCGAGCAGATCGCCGAGACGGTCGATGCCGAGACGCGCCAGCTCATCGAGCAGGCGCACGACGAGGCGTGGCAGGTCATCAACGACAACCGCGACATCCTCGACCGCCTCGCGATGGAGCTGCTCGAGAAGGAGACGCTCGACCACGACCAGCTGGCCGAGATCTTCAAGGACGTCCGCCGCATCGACGAGCGCCCGCAGTGGCTCTCGAGCGACAAGCGCCCCCTGTCCGACCTGCCGCCCATCGCGGTCCCGGTCGCCAAGGCGCCGATCGACTCGGGTGCGACCGACGGGGGAGTCTCCTCCGCTGGTGCCGACGAGGTCGCGCCGAAGCGCCCGCCGCTGATCAACCCGCGCCCCGCGACGGCGTAGCGCGCGCGTGCCCGTCGACAAGGCGCGCATCGAGGCGGCCGTCGCCGAGATCCTCGCGGCCATCGGGGACGACCCGGGCCGCGAGGGACTCCTCGACACGCCGCGGCGGTTCGCCGAGGCGTACGAGGAGTTCTTCGGCGGGTTCGACGACGACGCCGCGGCCCAGCTGACCGAGACGTTCGCGGTGGTCGAGGGCGGCCAGGAGTCGCCGCTCGACCAGACGGTGATCGTGCGCGACCTCGCCTTCCGCTCCGTCTGCGAGCACCACCTCCTGCCGTTCCTCGGCGTCGCGCACATCGCCTACCGGCCGCGCGAGCGGGTCGTCGGCCTCGGCCGGCTGCCGCGCGTGGTCGAGACGGTCGCGTCGCGACCGCAGATCCAGGAGCGGATGACCGAGCAGATCGCCGACGCGCTCGAGCAGGGCCTCGCTCCCGAGGGAGTGCTCGTCGTGGTCGACGCCGAGCACGGCTGCGTGCGGATGCGCGGGCCGCGCCAGACCGCGAGCTCGACCGTGACGGTCGCCGCACGCGGCTCCCTCGCCGACCCGGCCGCCCGCGCCGAGATCATCGCGCTGATCGGCGCCGCGCGGGGGGAGTGACGTGGCCACCACCGTCGCCGACCTCACGCCGACCGGCCGCGCCGCGCTCCTCGGGATCCTCAACGTCACTCCGGACTCGTTCAGCGACGGCGGCCGCTGGCTGTCCGTCGACGACGCCGTCCGTCACGGCCTCGACCTGACCCGGCCCGCCGGGGACGGACCCGCCGCGTTCGGCGCGGACCTGGTCGACGTCGGCGGCGAGAGCACCCGCCCCGGTGCGGCGCGCGTCGACTCCGCCGCCGAGCAGGGCCGCGTGCTGCCCGTCGTTCGCGCCCTCGCCGCGGAGGGGGTGCGCGTCAGCATCGACACGATGAGCGCCGCCACAGCGGAGGCCGCTCTGGACGCGGGCGCCGTCGTCGTCAACGACGTCTCCGGCGGCCTCGCCGATCCGCGGATGCTCCCGCTCGTCGCCGAGCGCGGCGCCGTCTACATCGCGATGCACTGGCGCGGGCACAGCGCGGGCATGACCGCTCTCGCGTCCTACGGCGACGTGGTGGCGGACGTCCGCGGCGAGCTCGAGCGCCGCGTCGACGCCGCCCGTGAGGCCGGGATCCGGGACGACCGCCTCCTGCTCGACCCCGGCCTCGGCTTCGCGAAGGTCGGCGCGCACGACTGGGCGCTGCTGGCCGGGCTCGACGCGATCGTCTCGCTGGGCTTCCCGGTCCTGGTCGGCCACTCGCGCAAGCGGTTCCTCGCTCCGTTCGCCCCCGCCGGCGCCCCGGCCGCCGAGCGCGACGAGGTCTCCGCCATGCTGAGCCTCGTCGCCGCCGGGCACGGCGCCTGGGGCGTCCGGGTCCACGACGTCCGCTCGTCCGCCCGCGCCCTGGCCCTCGCCGCCCGACTCCAGGAGGAGACCCCATGACCGCGATCGACCCCGCCGCCCTGGCCGTGCGCGACTCCATCACCCTCACCGGGCTGCGCGTGCGCGCGCACCACGGCGTCTTCGACTTCGAGCGCGAGAACGGCCAGGACTTCGTGATCGACGCGACGGTCTGGCTCGACACCGCGCCGGCGGCCGAGGGCGACGCGCTGGCCGAGACGGTGCACTACGGCGAGCTCGCGATCGCCCTGGCCGACGCGGTGACCCGCGACCCGGTCGACCTCATCGAGACCCTGGCCGAGCGCCTCGCCCGGGTGGCCCTGGGCTTCGCCGCCGCCGACGTCGTCCGCATCACCGTCCACAAGCCGGACGCGCCGATCCCGCTGCCGTTCGAGGACGTGGCCGTGCAGATCACGAGGACCCGCTCGTGAGGCCGCGGCAGGAGCGCGTCCGCCCTGTGCGCCACGTCGTGCTCGCGCTCGGCAGCAACCTCGGCGACCGCCTCGCGCACCTCGAGGAGGCGCTGCAGGCCCTCGCCACGACGCCGGGCCTGCGCATCGAGGCGGTGTCCAAGGTCGTCGAGTCGCCCGCGTGGAAGCCCGAGGGCGTCGACGAGGACGCGCCCGGGTACCTCAACGCGGTCGTGACCGGCTCGACCGTCCTCGAGCCCGACGACCTGCTCGCGGCGACGGCGGCGATCGAATCGGCCGGCGGCCGGATCCGCGGCGAGGGCGAGGTGCGCTGGGGCGACCGGACCCTCGACATCGACGTGATCGCGGTCGGCGGCGTGCTCCGCGACGACGCGCACCTGACCCTCCCGCACCCGCGGGCGGCCGAGCGGGCGTTCGTGCTCGAGCCCTGGCTCGACGTCGAGCCGGCGGCGGTCCTTCCCGGAGCCGGACCCGTGGCCGAGCTGCGCGCACGGGCGACCGATCGCGTGACCGACCACCCGGCCGGGTTGACCTGGCCGGGGCGCGACTCCGCCCGCGGCAGCACCGCCGACCCCGAGAGCAGGACCCCGTGAGGCGCACCCGCATCAGCACCCTGCTCGGACTCGGCCTCGCCGGGGCCGTCGCGGGGTTCCTCCTCGACCTCGCGATCGCCGCCGCCGGCCGCCCCGTGCTCATCCCGCCGCTGACGGTTCCGCTGACCCTGATCGTGGTCGCGGCCCTCGTGCTCGGCTTCGCCGTCCCGATCCACCGCGCCACGAAGGGCACGCTGCGCCGGCCCATCGATCCGTTCCGGGCGATGCGCGTCGTGGTGCTGGCGAAGGCGTCCAGCCACGTCGGTGCTCTGCTGCTCGGAGCCTCCGGCGGCATCCTGGTGTACCTGCTGAGCCGTGCGATCCCTTCGCTAGGCTCCGTGTGGCAGGACGTCGCGACCATCGTGGGTGCGCTCGTCCTGCTGGTGGCCGGCCTGGTCGCCGAGCACCTGTGCACCATCCCGCCGAGCGACGACGACGACAGCGCCGTCGGCGAGGTGAACCACGCCTGACGCCGACGCCCGGATCGCCGCGGGCAGTGAGGACGACGCCATGCCCGCCGAGCCCGAGGACGCGTCGCCGACGACCCGCCGCGACGCGAGGGGACGCCGGCGGGACCGCCTCGACATCACGGGGGAGTGGCGCCGCGTCTCGCCCCGGTACGTCGCGGTCGAGATCGTGTCGGCCGTCGTGTCGAGCGTGCTGCTGCTCGCCGTGCCCGTGGTGCTGATGCTGATCGGCCTGCCGTGGGGCTGGATCCCGCTGGCCGCCGCGGCCGCCCTCGCGGTGACCCTCCTGATCGTGGCCCCGCGCCGTGCGCGCGCCTACGGCTACCTCCTGCGCCAGGACGACCTGCTCTTCCGCCGCGGCATCATGTTCCAGCGCTTCGTGTCGGTGCCGTACGGGCGGATGCAGCTCATCGACGTCAACCGCGGGCCGCTCGCCCGGGCGCTCGGCCTCGCCGACCTCCGCTTCGTCACCGCCGCCGCGGCGACCGGCGTCAGCATCCCGGGCCTGGCCGAGCAGGATGCGGAGGAGCTCCGCGACCGCCTGGTCGAGCTCGCCGAGTCGCGCCGGGCCGGCCTGTGACCGAGCTCCGCGCCGTCGAGACGGACCTCGCCGACGGGGAGTGGCACCGCCTCCATCCCGCGACCCCGGTCCTCAAGGGCGGGATCGGCCTGCTGGTCGTCCTCGGCATCGTGATCACGAACCTCCGCGAGCGCCTGGTCGAGCTGTTCCTGCCCGGGCCTGAGGGGTACGAGAGCGGCGATCCGGTCGACGAGCTGCTGCGCCGCGGTCTCGTCGGCTGGGCGCTGCTGGCGGTCGCGGTGGGCCTGGCGGTCGCCGTCTTCGCGTTCTGGCTGTCCTGGCGGATGCACACCTTCCGCATCACGGACGAGCTCGTCGAGGTGCGCTCCGGCGTGCTCTTCCGGACCAACCGGCGGGCGCGGCTGGACCGCATCCAGGGCATCGCGGTGCAGCGTCCGCTGTTCGCCCGGCTGTTCGGAGCCGCGAAGCTCGAGGTGAGCGTGGCCGGGCAGGACGCGAACGTCCAGCTGTCGTACCTCGGGTCGCGCTTGGTTGACGCCCTGCGCCGCGACATCCTGCGGCTCGCGTCCGGGGTGCGCGAGCGGGAGGCGACGGTCGACGGTGCGGCTCCGGCGGGCGGGTTCCTGGCGCGCCGGCTGGAGGAGTTCGGTGAGCCTCAGGACGAGACGCCGCCCGAGTCGGTCGTCTCGATCCCGCCGGGCCGACTCCTCGGCTCGCTCGTCTTCAGCGGCTTCACGCTGTTCCTGGCCGCCTCGGTCGTCGCCGTGGTGTTCGTCGCCGTCTACGGCTCGCCCTACGTGCTCTTCGCGATCCTGCCGGGCCTGATCGGCTCGGGCAGCTACTACGTCCGCCAGTTCGTGCGCTCGCTCCGGTACTCGATCGCCGCGACGCCCGACGGCGTGCGGGTCGGCTACGGCGTGCTCTCGACCAGCAGCGACACGATCCCGCCCGGCCGGATCCACGCCGTCGAGATCACGCAGCCGCTGCTCTGGCGCCCCTTCGGCTGGTGGCAGGTGCGGATCGACCGCGCCGGCCACGCGGCCTCCCGCGGGGCGAACGGCGAGCCGAACACCACGATCCTGCCCGTCGGCGACCTCGCCGCCGTCGAGCGCGTCCTCGCCCTCCTGCTGCCCGGACCGGCCGAGGGAGCGGAGTCGACGCCCGTCGGAGACGCGCTCCGGCACCGCGACGCGGCCGGCTTCACCCGGGCGCCGCGCTCGGCGGTGTGGCTCCGCCCCTTCTCGTTCCGGAGGACCGGGTACCGGCTGACGGACGAGGTCGCGATCCTCCGCAGCGGAGCGGTCTGGCGGCGGGTCGCCGTGGTGCCCCTGGCGCGGATGCAGAGCGTCGGGGTCCAGCAGGGACCGCTCCAGCGCCTGCTCGGGCTGGCCTCGGCGCGCGTGCACACGGTGGCCGGCCCCGTCACTCCGCTCGTGCCGGTGATGAGCGCGGCAGACGGACTCGCCTTCTTCGAGAGCCTCGCGACGGCCGGAGTGCGGGCCGCCGACCGCGACGCGAGCCACCAGTGGGGGCGGCGGGCGGCCGCACCCGCCCTGCCCGACTGGCCCGCTCCGGAGGGGGAACCGCATGCCTGAGAACCGCCGCGACGGACGCCTGGGCGTCGGCGTGATCGGTGCCGGACGCGTGGGCCCGGTGCTGGGTGCCGCGCTCGCCGGGGCCGGCCACGCCGTGATCGGGATCGCCACCACCAGCGAGAGCGGCCGCGAGCGCGCCGACGCGCTGCTCCCCGGAGTCCCCGTGCTCGCGATCCCCGAGCTCGTCGAGCGCAGCGAGCTGGTGATCGTCGCCGTTCCCGGGAGCGAGATCGCCGCCCTGGTCGCGGGGCTCGCCGCGACCGGAGCGTGGCAGCCCGGCCAGCTGGTGCTGCACACGGCGCCTGAGCACGGCTACGGGGTGCTCGCTCCGGCGCTCGCCTCCGGGGTCATCCCCCTGGCAGTCCACCCGGCGATGGCCTTCAGCGGCACCAGCCTCGACCTGGCGCGCCTCGCCGAGACCTACTTCGCCGTGTCGGCACCGGGCCCGGTGCTGCCGATCGCGCAGGCGCTGGTGGTCGAGATGGGCGGGGAGCCGGTGACCGTGGCGGAGGCGGACCGCGCCGCCTACGCGGAGGCCGTCTCGACCGCCACGACCTTCTCGACCGCGATCGTCGACCAGGCGGCGGGCCTGCTGGCGGGCATCGGCGTCGAGAAGCCGGGCTTCTTCCTCTCCAGCCTCGTCCGCTCCTCCGTCGACGACGCCCTGCGCCGCGCGGCGGGCTGACGCGCGGCGCCGCTCGTGACGCCGCTCCCCGGGTGGGACGCCGCTCGGGAGGCGGTGCCTCGCGGAGGAGCACGGCGTCTCGGTGCCGAGGGCCCCGGTGGTCGCGGGCCCGCCGGTAGCATCGTCGGGTGATCAGCACCCTCCACCGCATCGGCGACCTCCGCGAGCGGCTGCAGGAGGCGCGGCGGGCCGGTCGGCGCATCGCGCTCGTGCCGACGATGGGCGCCCTGCACGCCGGGCACCTCGCCCTCGTCGAGCGGGCGCGCGAGCTGGCCGACGTCGTCGTCGTGTCGGTGTTCGTGAATCCGCTGCAGTTCGGTCCGACCGAGGACCTGGACCGCTACCCGCGCGACCTCGAGGGCGACACCGCCCTGCTCGACGCGGCCGGGGCCGACCTCCTCTTCGCTCCGGGAGTCGCCGAGATGTATCCCGACGGGCCGTCCTCGACGCGGGTCGTCGCGGGCGAGGTCGGCGGCCTCTACGAGGGGCGCGCGCGGCCGGGCCACTTCGACGGGATGCTCACCGTCGTCGCCAAGCTCCTGAGCATCGCCCAGCCGGACGTCGCGGTCTTCGGGCAGAAGGACGCGCAGCAGCTGTTCCTCGTGCGCCGCATGGTCCGCGACCTCGACCTGCCCGTGGACATCGAGGGCGTCGGCATCGTGCGGGAGGAGGACGGGCTCGCCCGCTCCAGCCGCAACCGCTACCTCGACGAGGAGCAGCGCCGCGCGGGCCTCGTGCTGCCGCGCCTCCTCGCGGCCGCCGCGGGAGCCGCGGACCGCGGTGCCGCCGCGGCGATCGAGGCCGCCGAGGCCGTCGCGCACGCCGAGCCGCTCGTTAAGCTGGACTACCTCGTCGTCGTGGATCCCGCGACGCTCCTCCCGGTCGACGCCGACCACCGCGGCCCGGCACTCGTGCTCGTCGCCGCGATCGTCGGCACCACCCGCCTCCTCGACAACGCCCCGATCCTGCTCGCCTGATCGCGGCCGTCCGCCCCGAACCGAAAGCACCGCGACCCCTCATGGCCGACACCCCCGACGTCCCCGAGTCCACGACCCCCGCCGCCGAGCAGTCCGACTCCGAGCAGGCCGCCGCCGAGCGGGCCGCGCAGCAGGAGGCCTCCGAGCAGAAGGCCGTCCGCCTCGCCAAGCGCGAGCGCCTGCTCGAGCTCGCGGGCGACGACCTCGGCGCCGGCGCCTACCCCGTCGCGGTCGGAGTCACCGACACCATCGCGGCCGTCCGGGCGCGCCACGAGGGCATCGAGCCGGACGTGAAGACCGGCGAGCGCGTCGGCCTCGCGGGCCGCGTGGTGTTCCAGCGCAACACGGGCAAGCTCTGCTTCGCGACGCTGCAGGCCGGCGACGGCGAGCGGATCCAGGCCATGGTCTCGCTCGGCGACGTGGGCGAGGAGTCGCTGGCGGCGTGGAAGGAGCTCGTCGACCTGGGCGACCACCTCTTCGTCGAGGGCGAGGTCGTCTCGAGCAAGCGCGGCGAGCTGAGCGTGTGGGTGTCGGAGTGGACGATCGCCGCGAAGGCGATCCTGCCGCTGCCGAACCTGCACAACGAGCTCGGCGACGAGACCCGGATGCGCCAGCGCTACCTCGACCTGATCGTGCGCCCCCAGGCCCGCGAGACAGTCGTCACCCGCGCCCGCGTGAACGCCTCCCTCCGCGACACCTTCGCCTCGCACGAGTTCCTCGAGGTCGAGACCCCGATGCTGCAGGTGATGCACGGCGGCGCCTCCGCCCGCCCCTTCGCCACGCACTCGAACGCGTTCGACACCGAGCTGTACCTGCGCATCGCGCCCGAGCTCTACCTCAAGCGCGCCGTCGTCGGCGGCATCGACCGGGTCTTCGAGATCAACCGCAACTTCCGCAACGAGGGCGCGGACTCCACGCACTCACCCGAGTTCGCGATGCTCGAGGCCTACCAGGCGTACGGCGACTACAACTCGATCGCCGACCTGACCCAGGAGCTGATCCAGAACGCGGCCCAGGCCGTCGCGGGCTCGCACGTGGTCACCTGGGCCGACGGCACCGAGTTCGACCTCGGCGGCCGGTGGGACCGCATCTCGATGTACGAGAGCCTGTCGCTCGCGGCCGGCATCGCGATCACGCCGGAGACGGAGCTCGCCGAGCTCGAGACCCTCGCCGCGCGCGAGGGCGTCGAGGTGCACGTCCCCACGCACGGCAAGTACGTCGAGGAGCTGTGGGAGCACTTCGTGAAGGGCGGCCTGACGCGTCCGACCTTCGTGATGGACTTCCCCGTCGACACCTCGCCGCTCGTGCGCGCGCACCGCAGCATCCCGGGCGTCGTCGAGAAGTGGGACCTCTACGTCCGCGGCTTCGAGCTGGCCACCGGCTACTCCGAGCTGATCGACCCGGTCGTGCAGCGCGAGCGCTTCGTCGAGCAGGCCCGCCAGGCCGCCGCGGGCGACGACGAGGCGATGCGCCTGGACGAGGACTTCCTCCGCGCCCTCGAGCACGGCATGCCCCCCACCGGCGGCATGGGCATGGGCATCGACCGCCTCCTGATGGCGATCACCGGGCTCGGGATCCGCGAGACGATCCTGTTCCCGCTCGTCAAGTAGGGTCGCAGGAGCCGAGGGGGAGACATGGTCAGGGCATCGAGCATCGTCGCGGCCGTCGCGGCGGGCGTCCTCACGATCGCGCAGTTCGGTGTGGGTACCGCGGTCGCCGCGAGCGTCCTCACCTCCTCCGGCGACGTCGGCACCGCGCTGGCCGACCGGCGAGCGGCCGAGGCGTTCACGCCCGACCCCACGATCGCCGGATTCGCGGAGCGGACCGCCATGTCGGACCGCGGCCGCGCCCTCTACTACGCGTCGAGCCCGTCGGTCGAGCCGACCGCCGGCTTCAACGACCTCTGCGGCTACGGCGCCTCCGACGACATCGTCCTCGGCTGCTACACCGGCACCAGCATCTACATCTCGGACGTCGCCAATCCCGACCTCGACGGGATCCGCGACGTCACGGCGGCCCACGAGATGCTGCACGCCGCGTGGGTGCGGCTCGACGCGGAGGAGCAGGCCGAGCTGGGCGCCGAGCTCGAGGCCGCGTACGAGACCCTCCCGCAGGACGGCACTATCGCCGAGCGCCTCGAGCTGTACCGCACCGGCGGCCTCGGCGAGCGCGTCAACGAGCTGCACTCGATCCTGGGGACCGAGGTGGCCGACCTGCCGCCGGCGCTCGAGGCGCACTACGCCGAGTTCTTCGACGACCGCTCCGTCGTCGTGGGCCTGAACGCCCGCTACGAGGCGGTCTTCACCGATCTCGAGAACCGCATCGAGGACCTGGTCTCCCGGATCGAGACGATGTACGCCGACCTCACGGCGCGGGTCGACGCGAACAACGCCGAGTACGACGCGCTCAACGTCGAGATCGACGACTTCAACTCGCGCGCCGACAGCGGCGACTTCGGATCGACGGCCGAGTTCGAGACGGAGCGCGCCGATCTGCTCGCCCGCAGCCAGGCCGTCGACGCCACCCGGGCCGCCATCGACGCGGACATCGCCGTGTACGACGGCCTGCGCTCGGAGCTGGAAGGCCTCAACTCCGACGCCGCGGCGCTGAACAAGTCGGTCGAGAGCCAGTAGCGCCCAGCGCCCGCGAAGGCCGCTGGGCGCACGGGCCTCCGGGCTCACGGCTCCCGCGCCGGTGCCGCGGGTAGGATCGCCGCATGGACTGGGAGCTGTGGAACCAGGGGCTGTGGGCCCTCGTGCCGACGATCACGGTCGGAGCCATCTTCTGGTTCGTGATGCGCGCCCTCATCCGCTCGGACCGCAACGAGCGCCGCGCGTACGACCGCATCGAGGCCCGCGAGCGCGAGCGCCGCGGCCTGCCTCCCCGCGACGCCTCCTGACCACCGCCGCCGAGCGGGTGCCTCTCGCGCCCGCTGAGCGGCCCCGTACGACGAACGAGGAGGCGCGGTGCCCGCACCCGACTGGGCCGTGATCCTCCCGATCGCGGCCGTCGTCGTCGAGCTCGTGGTCCGCGTGATCGCCGTCATCGTCGTGCCGCGGAACCGCCGACCGACCACCGGCCTCGCCTGGCTGATGGCGATCTTCCTGATCCCGTACGTCGGCATCCTGCTGTTCCTCTTCATCGGGAGCTACCGGCTGCCGCGCAAGCGCCGCCGGAAGCAGCAGGAGATCAACCGCTTCATCCTGGAGTCGACCGACGGCATCGACCGCGTCGCCCGGGAGCACCCGTGGCCGCAGTGGCTGGAGTCGGTGGTCACCCTCAACCGCAACCTCGGGGCGATGCCGCTGGTCGGCGGGAACGACGCGCGCCTTCAGGGCGACTACGAGCAGACCATCCGCGCGATGGCCGCCGAGATCGACCGCGCCCGCCGCTACGTGCACTGCGAGTTCTACATCCTCGCCGCCGACTCGACCACCGCGCCCTTCTTCGACGCGCTCGACCGCGCGGTGGCGCGCGGGGTGCGGGTGCGGATCCTCCTCGACCACATCGCGTCGATCCGCGTGCCCGGCTACTACAGCGGCACCCACCGCCGGCTGCGCGCCCTCGAGCGGGCGGGCGCGTCGTGGTCGTACATGCTCCCCGTGCGGCCGTGGCGCGGGCAGTACCAGCGGCCGGACCTGCGCAACCACCGCAAGCTGCTGATCGTCGACGGCAACGCGGCCTTCATGGGCTCGCAGAACGTCGTCGACTCCAGCTACAACAAGCGCGGCAACATCCGCCGCGGCCTGCACTGGCACGACCTGATGGTGCGCCTCGAGGGGCCGGTGGTGCAGGGCATCAACGCCATCTTCATCACCGACTGGTACAGCGAGACCGACGAGCTGCTCCTGCGGGAGTCGGAGCCGATGGAGGCGCTGCAGCAGCGCGACACGATCGACTGCCAGGTGGTGCCGAGCGGGCCGGGGTTCGAGGGCGAGAACAACCTGCGGCTGTTCCTGACGCTGCTCTACTCGGCGCAGAAGTCGATCATCATCACCAGCCCGTACTTCGTGCCCGACGAGGCGATGCTCTACGCGATCACGACGGCGACCCGGCGGGGCGTGCACGTGGAGCTCTTCGTCTCCGAGATCGGCGACCAGGCCGTGGTCTACCACGCCCAGCGCTCGTACTACGAGACGCTGCTGACCGCGGGCGTGCGCATCTGGATGTACCGCAAGCCGACCATCCTGCACGCGAAGCACTTCACGATCGACGACGACGTCGCCGTGATCGGCTCGAGCAACATGGACATGCGCTCCTTCACGCTCAACCTCGAGGTCTCGCTCATGGTGCGCGGCTCGGAGTTCGTCGAGGACCTGCGCCAGGTGCAGCAGGACTACCGCGAGCACTCCCGCGAGCTGACCCTCCGCGAGTGGCGGCAGCAGCCGCTCCGCTCGACCCTGCTCGACAACCTGGCGCGGCTCACCTCGGCGCTGCAGTAGCGCGGCTCCCGTCCGCCCGCCTGCGGAGGATGCGCGGCCCCGACTCGTCGCGCAAGTCCCTGTGCGTGCCGCCGCGCCCCGCGTAGCGTCGGAGCGTCCTCAGCACCATCCGGTTCCGCCTGCCCGGCGCCGGGTTCGAGAAGGGAACGGACATGACGGCATCCCGTACGACGCGCATCCTCATCCTCGGCGGCGGCTACGTCGGCCTGTACACGGCCTGGGGCCTCGAGAAGAGACGGGGGGAGGCGCCGATCGACGTCACCGTCGTCGAGCCGAACCCCTACATGACCTACCAGCCGCTGCTGCCCGAGGTCGCCGGCGGGCACGTCCAGCCGCGCCACGTCACGGTGCCGCTGGTCTCCGCGCTCAAGCGCACCCGCGTGATCCGCGGCGCGATCACCGGCGTGAGCCTCGCCGAGCGCAGCGCCACCGTCGCCGCGATGGACGGCTCCACCCGCACGCTCGAGTTCGACCAGGTCGTCTTCGCGCTCGGAGCCGTCACCCGAACGTTCCCCACGCCGGGCCTCGCCGAGCACGGCATCGGCTTCAAGACGGTGGAGGAGGCGGCGCACCTGCGCGACCGCGTCATCGAGAACATCGCGAAGGCGGCGCTCACCACCGATCCCGCCGAGCGTCGGCGCCTGCTCACCTTCGTCTTCGTCGGTGGCGGCTACACCGGTGTCGAGGCGCTGAGCGAGCTGCTCGACCTCAGCCGCAAGACCCTCGCCGCGCAGCCCTCCCTCTCGATGGGCGACGTCACCTGGCACCTCGTCGAGGCACTGGACCGGGTCGCCCCCGAGGTCGGTCCCGAGCTCTCGAAGTGGACGCTCGACCACCTCCGCTCGCGCGGCGTGCACGTGCACCTGAAGACGACGATGCCCTCCTGCGAGGACGGCGTCGTGGAGCTCTCCTCGGGCGAGCGCATCCCGACGGCCACGATCGTGTGGACCGCCGGCGTGAAGCCGAACCCGATCCTCGACGCGACCGACGCGCCCCGCGGGCCGAAGGGCCACGTCATGGCGGATGCGCGCCTGCGGGTCATCCGCGAGGACGGCGAGCCGGTGGGCGGCGCCTGGGCGGCCGGCGACGGCGCGCAGGTGCCGGACCTCACCAGCGAGAAGCAGCCCGCGTACTACCCGCCGAACGCGCAGAACGCGGTCCGGCAGGCCAAGCTCCTGGCGCGCAACATCATCGCCGACCTCACCGGAGGCACCGTGGAGGAGTACCGCCACGCCTCCGTCGGGACCGTCGCCGAGTACGGGATCGGCAAGGGCGCGGGCCTGATCAAGGGCGTGAAGCTGCGCGGCCTCCCCGCCTGGCTCGCGCACCGCGCCTACCACGGAGCGGCGATGCCGACTCTGGACCGCAAGTGGCGGATCATCACGGGCTGGCTCGTCGACGCCGTCACTCCGCGCGACCTCTCGCCGATGAGCGCGCTGCAGGATCCTCGCCGCGCCTTCCGCGAGACGGCCGAGGCCACCGACCGCGAGGCAGCAGCGAAGGCCGCCGCGAAGAAGGAGTCGGACGCGTCCTGACGCGCCGGTGAGAGCGCGGGAGTCGCGGTGGTCGAGCGGGATCATCGCGACTCCCGCGCTCCTGAGTCGTGGGCCCCGCCTCGGAGCGCCTCGGCCTGACGGTCTCGGCTCAGGCCCGGCGGCGCGGCTTGAGGCGCACGGTCGGCAGCACGGGCGCGGGGAGCGCGCGTCCGCCGTACCCGTCGACGGTGCCGAACGGTCCCGCGGGATCCGCCCCGGCGATCACGTCGGACTGCCAGCGCTCGCGGGCGGCCGCCACGTCGTCGTGGCTGCGGCCGACGAAGTTCCACCACATCACCAGCTCCTCGGCGAACGGCTCGCCGCCGAGCAGCACCACGCGGGCTCCCGCGTCCCCGGCGGTCAGCACCAGGTGCGAGCGGCCGGGCGCCAGGTAGGCGAGGTCCGAGCGCGGGACGTCCGCACCCTCGACCGCCACGGGGCCGGCGTCGACGAGCACGCCGTACTCCCAGGACTCCTCGACCGGCAGCTCGACCCGGGCACCCGGCTCGAGGTCGATCTGCGCGGCGACCAGCGGAGTGAAGGTGCTCGCGGGCACCGACGCGCCCAGCATCCCTCCGACGAAGACGCGGACCAGCGCGCCGGGCAGCTCCACGGGCACGCCGCGGTGGTGCTCGAAGAACGGATCGACGAGCCGCGCCTCCTCGGGCAGCGCGACCCAGAGCTGCACCCCGTGCAGGACGGGCGCGCCCCCGGTCGAGACCTCCGAGTGCGAGATGCCGCGTCCGGCCGTCATCAGGTTGAGCTCGCCCGGGCGCACCACGGCGAGGCTGCCGACGCTGTCGCGGTGCTCGATCTCGCCCTCGAAGAGCCAGCTCACCGTCTGCAGGCCCGTGTGCGGATGCGGCGGGACGTCCATCCCGGCCTCCTCGCCGAGCCGCACCGGGCCGTAGTGGTCGGCGAAGCACCATGCGCCGATCGTCGAGCGCGAGCGCTGGGGGAGGGTGCGGCGCACCTCGATCGCGCGCGGACCGCCGAGCGGGACGAGCCGTGCCTCCAGGATCTCGACCGCGCCGGGCTCGCGAGGGACCGGCTCCGCGGCGACGGGGAGCTCGTCGGGATGCTCCTCCAGGTTGCTCATGCGGGAAGTGTATGCCTTCGCATGGACCGGTGGACGGGACCGCCGCCCGCACCCCTCCCGGATCGCGTGCACGCCCAGGGCGAACAGGCCTGCTCACCGGGGGGAGCGCTGGTTACAGTCGACGTATCGGAGCCCACCCCTGCGGGTTCTGTAGGGAGTGACAGCATGTTCGAGAGATTCACCGATCGCGCGCGGCGCGTCGTCGTCCTGGCCCAGGAAGAGGCCAAGATGCTCAATCACAACTACATCGGCACGGAGCACATCCTGCTCGGCCTGATCCACGAGGGCGAGGGAGTGGCCGCCAAGGCGCTCGAGTCCCTCGGGATCTCGCTCGACGCTGTGCGCGAGCAGGTGCAGGACATCATCGGCCAGGGGCAGCAGCAGCCGACCGGCCACATCCCCTTCACGCCTCGGGCGAAGAAGGTCCTCGAGCTGTCCCTGCGCGAAGCGCTGCAGCTCGGCCACAACTACATCGGGACCGAGCACATCCTGCTCGGCCTCATCCGCGAGGGCGAGGGCGTCGCCGCTCAGGTGCTGGTCAAGCTCGGTGCCGACCTGAACCGCGTGCGCCAGCAGGTCATCCAGCTGCTCTCCGGCTACCAGGGCAAGGAGCAGGTCGCCGTGGGCGGTGAGCAGCAGCAGCCTCAGGGGGGATCGCAGATCCTCGACCAGTTCGGCCGCAACCTCACCCAGGCGGCGCGCGACAACAAGCTCGACCCGGTCATCGGGCGCGAGAAGGAGATCGAGCGGGTCATGCAGATCCTCTCCCGCCGCTCCAAGAACAACCCCGTCCTGATCGGCGAGCCCGGCGTCGGCAAGACCGCCGTCGTCGAGGGCCTCGCCCAGGCGATCGTGCGCGGCGACGTGCCCGAGACGCTGAAGGACAAGCAGCTCTACACGCTCGACCTCGGCTCGCTCATCGCCGGATCCCGCTACCGCGGTGACTTCGAGGAGCGCCTGAAGAAGGTCACGAAGGAGATCCGCACCCGCGGCGACATCATCACCTTCATCGACGAGATCCACACCCTCGTCGGCGCAGGGGCCGCTGAGGGCGCGATCGACGCCGCCTCGATCCTCAAGCCGCTGCTCGCCCGCGGCGAGCTGCAGACCATCGGCGCGACCACGCTCGACGAGTACCGCAAGCACTTCGAGAAGGACGCCGCTCTCGAGCGCCGCTTCCAGCCGATCCAGGTCGCGGAGCCGTCGCTGCCCCACACGATCAACATCCTCAAGGGGCTGCGCGACCGCTACGAGGCGCACCACAAGGTGTCCATCACCGACGGCGCGATCGTCTCGGCGGCCAATCTGGCCGACCGCTACATCAGCGACCGCTTCCTCCCCGACAAGGCGATCGACCTGATCGACGAGGCCGGCGCACGCCTGCGCCTCTCGATCCTCTCGGCGCCGCCGGAGCTGCGCGACTTCGACGACCGCATCGCCGTGGTCCGCTCCGCCAAGGAGGCCGCGATCGAGGACCAGGACTTCGAGAAGGCCGCGTCGCTGCGCGACGAGGAGAAGCAGCTGCTCGGTGAGCGCCTGCGCCTCGAGAAGCAGTGGAAGTCGGGCGACGTCAAGGCCACCGGCGTGGTCGACGAGGGCCTGATCGCCGAGGTCCTCGCCCAGGCGACGGGCATCCCGGTCTTCAAGCTCACCGAGGAGGAGTCCTCGCGGCTCGTCTTCATGGAGAAGGCCCTGCACCAGCGCGTCATCGGCCAGGAGGAGGCCATCGCGGCCCTCTCGCGGACGATCCGCCGCACCCGCGCGGGCCTCAAGGACCCCAAGCGCCCCTCGGGCTCGTTCATCTTCGCCGGCCCCACGGGCGTCGGGAAGACCGAGCTGGCCAAGGCGCTCGCCGAGTTCCTCTTCGACGACGAGAACGCGATGATCTCGCTCGACATGTCGGAGTACGGCGAGAAGCACACCGTCTCGCGGCTGTTCGGCGCCCCTCCCGGGTTCGTCGGCTTCGAGGAGGGCGGCCAGCTCACCGAGAAGGTGCGCCGCAAGCCGTTCAGCGTGGTCCTCTTCGACGAGATCGAGAAGGCGCACCCGGACATCTTCAACTCGCTCCTCCAGATCCTGGAGGAGGGTCGACTGACCGACGGCCAGGGCCGTGTCGTCGACTTCAAGAACACCGTCATCATCATGACCACCAACCTCGGTGCTCGTGACATCGCCGGTGGTCCCGTCGGGTTCCAGATCGAGGGCGACAACGCCACCGGCTACGACCGCATGCGCGGCAAGGTCAACGAGGAGCTCAAGAAGCACTTCAAGCCCGAGTTCCTCAACCGCGTGGACGACGTCATCGTCTTCCCGCAGCTGTCGAAGCCCGAGCTGCTCCAGATCGTCGACCTCTTCATCAAGCGCCTGGGTGACCGCCTGCTCGACCGTGACATGACGGTGGAGCTGACGCAGCCGGCCAAGGAGCGCCTGATCGAGGTCGGGTTCGACCCGGCCCTCGGTGCGCGCCCCCTGCGCCGCGCGATCCAGCGCGAGATCGAGGACCAGCTGTCCGAGCGGATCCTGCACGGCGAGCTCGGCGCCGGAGACCACATCCACGTGGACTTCGCCGACAACAGGTTCGTCTTCACCACGACCCCGCGCCTGATCTCGATCAGCGCCGGCGCGTCCACCGGAGCGGCCACGGCCGGCCCGGCGACGCCCGACCTGATGTCGTAGCAGGCTGCCGGACGACCCCGTGCCCGTCCCCTCTCGCGAGGGGGCGGGCACGTCGTCGTCCGGGGGTGGGCGCCTGATCGCAGGATCCCGCGCCCGGTGCGGCCTAGGCTTGTCGAATGGCCGATTGGAAGTACCCGGTGCGCCGCGCGCGCACGAGCGATGTCCCCTTCATCCAGGAGCTCAGCGAGCCGCTCGTGAACGAGCGCATCCTCCTGGGCAAGGACCGCGTGGTGCTCTACGGCGCCGTGCAGGAGTTCCGCATCGCCGAGGACGGCCACGGGACGGCGATCGGCTGCGGTGCGCTGCATGTGATGTGGGACGACATCGCGGAGGTGCGCACCCTCGCGGTCGCGCAGGACTGGCTCGGGAGGGGTGTGGGCCACCACATCCTGGAGCGCCTCGAGAACGACGCGCGCGAGCTCGGCCTGAAGCGCCTGTTCTGCCTCACCTTCGAGGTCGACTTCTTCGCCCGCCACGGCTTCGAGCCGATCGGCGAGAAGGTCGTCGACCCCGAGGTCTACGCCGAGCTGCTCCGCTCTCCCGACGAGGGAGTCGCCGAGTTCCTCGACCTCGCCCGGGTGAAGCCGAACACGCTCGGCAACACCCGCATGCTGAAGACGCTCTGACCGCCGCCACGTCGTAGCCTGTCCCGGTGACTCCGCCGCCCCGCCGCCTGCCCTCCCGGGTCTACCGGCGACGCCGCGCCGGAGTGCTGCTCGCGCTGGTCGTCATCGTCGCGGGCCTGGCGGTGGTGCTGTCGCTGCTCCCGCGGATGACCGGCTCCGACGCCGCGTCGAGCCCCACGCCGACCGTCGTGCTGCCGACGCTCTACCCGACCACCTCGCCCGGTGCGACGCCCGGCGCCGCACCCGCCTGCTCGGCCGACTCCGTCGCCGTCACCGCGGTCACGGACGCCACGAGCTACGCGCCCGGCGAGGATCCGCAGCTCTCGCTCTCGCTGGCCAACATCTCGAGCACCGACTGCGTGATCGACGCGGGCACGAGCAAGCAGGTCTTCACGATCACGAGCGGCTCCGAGCAGATCTGGACCTCGACCGACTGCCAGACCGGCGCGGCCGATCTGCCGGTGCTCCTCCAGGCGGGCCGCTCGGTGATGGGCAGCGCGCTGACGTGGGACCGCACCCGCTCCTCCGCCGACACCTGCTCCGGCGGACGCGAGGCGGTCGAGGCGGGCGGCGCCGCCTACAACCTGTCGGTGTCGGTCGCGGGCATCCCCTCGGGCTCGCCCACGCAGTTCCTGCTCCAGTAGTCCGCCCGGGGGACGTGCCGGGCGTGCGTCGGCGCGTAGCATCGCAGGCATGTGGGGGCTGCTCGGCACGATCCTGTCCGCCTCGACCGGCCGGGCGGGGGTGGTCGCGCGGCGCGCGGCGGCCGTGGCCCTCGCGGTCCCGCTGCTGGTCGGCGGAGCGGCGGCGCAGGCCGTGGCGGCTCCGCACCCTGTCGCGGCTCCGCAGCCCGTCGCGGGTGTCGTGCGCGCGGATGTGGACGGCTTCCGGTTCTCGGAGTACTCGGCCGACTTCCGCCTCGACCGCGACGAGGAGGGCCGCTCGACGCTGACAACCGTCGAGACCTTCGTCGCCGAGTTCCCGCCGTCGCAGAACCGCGGCATGCAGCGCGCGATCCCGCTCGACTACGAGGGGCACCCGACCGACGTCGACCTGGTGTCCGTCACCGACGGCGACGGGGCGGCGCGGCCGGTCGACACCGAGCGCGAGGACGGCTTCCTCCTGGTCACCAGCGCAGCGGACGAGTTCGTCAGCGGCAGCCAGACCTACGTCTTCACCTACACGCAGCACAACACGACCCTGCCTGGATCCGGCACGCGCAGCGGCGAGGACGAGTTCTACTGGGACGTCAACGGCACGGGCTGGCGCCAGTCCTTCGACCGCTACGACGTGCGCGTCGAGCTCGCCGGGTCGCTGGCCTCCGCCGCGACGGGGACCGTCAGCTGCTACCGGGGGCCGGAGGGCTCGACGACGCCCTGTCCGATCGGCCGCGACGGCGCGGTCGTCACGGCATCGGGGGAGTCGCTGGCTCCGGGGGAGAACGTGACCGTGGCGATCGGCTTCGCTCCCGGGACCTTCACGCCGCGCGACGACCGCTACCTCGCCTCCGGCTGGTCCTGGGTGCAGCTGGGCGGCCTCGCCGCGGTCCTGATCGGCCTCGCGCTCGCCGTGCACCGCCGCCGGACCGTGCTCCGCGACGCTCCCGGCCGCCCGACCGTCGTCGCCGAGTACGACCCGCCCGCGGAGGGGCTGTTCCTCTCCGCCGCGCTGCTGCGGAAGACGTCGAAGGCCCCCGCGGCCGGACTCCTGGACGCCGCCGTCCGCGGTCTCGTGCGCATCGAGGAGACGGGGGAGGGGCGGAAGCAGGAGTACGCCGTGCGGGTGCTCGACCCTGCGACGACGCCGACGCGACGCGCGGGACGCCCGCGGCCCCTCGCCTCCGACGACCGCGAGTTCCTCGACATCGCCCTCGGCCGGGCACCGGGGACGGTGCGTGAGCTCTCGGGCAAGGACAAGGAGTTCGGCAAGGCCGTCGGACAGTTCCAGACCGCGCTGGGCAACAGGGTGACCGAGGCGGGACTGAAGAAGGCCGGGACGATCGGCGGCAGCGTGCTCGTGATCGTCCCGCTGCTGCTGGGTGTCATGGCCGCCTTCCTGGGCGCGATCCTCCTGATGACCCGCTCCTTCGGCGGAGCGCTCCCGCTCGTGCTGATGCTGGTCGCGATCGTCGCGGCCGTCGTGGGGACGATCCTGGTCTCGAGGGTGCCGCTGACGGCCGCGGGCGCGGAGCTGCGCGACCATCTGCGCGGGCTCGAGCTGTACATCCGCCTGGCCGAGGCCGACCGGATCGCGATGCTGCAGTCGCCACGCGGGGCGGACCGGCGCACGGTCGGACCGGTCGAGGTGGTCGAGGTGACGGAGCGCCTGCTGCCGTGGGCCGTGCTCTTCGGTCTCGAGAAGGAGTGGTCGGCGGAGCTCGCGTCG
>NZ_PSVX01000005.1:0-89515 GCF_002932695.1 Rathayibacter sp. AY1D2
CGTGCGCCTGGGTGGCGGCGATCCCGATGACGACCGACACCGGGTCGTTGGTGCTGTGCCCGAAGGCGACGGGCTCGGCCAGCGTGACGACGGAGAGGCGGGCGGGCCGCTCGGCCGCTCGGGAGACCGCGATGCCGTCGAGGACTGCGAGGAGAAGCGCGGCGTCGTCGGCGCCGAACGACGCCGCGGGATGCGCGGCGCGCAGCAGCTCCAGGACGACGTCCTCCGTGCGCGACCAGCCGGCGGTGTGGATCGCGCGGATCTCCGGATCGGTGCCGGCGCGGGAGGCGAAGGCGGTCCACACGATCGCGTCGGGCACGTCCTCGTCCGCGACGCACGCGATCTCGTCGCAGAAGACGCGCAGCCGCACCTCGGCCGAGGATTCGGCCTCCAGGCGGCTCCGCATCCGCTCGCGGAAGCGCTCCTCGACCCGGGCCATCGCGCCGGCCAGCAGCGCCTGCTTCGTCGGGAAGTGGTGCTGGACGGCCCCCACCGAGACGCCGGCCTCGGCCGCGACGGTGCGGATGCTGAGGTGCTCCGCCCCGCGGGTCGAGAGGACGGCGACGACCGCCGAGAGGATGTCGCTCCTGCTCTCGCGCCGATCCGGCATGGCGTCCCTCTCGTTCGACTGCTCGAGCAGGCTACGCTCTCGGACATGACCAATACGACCGTATTGCCGCCCCGTGCCGGAGCCGGCCGCCGCATCGCGACCCTGGACGTCGTCCGCGGTGTCGCGATCATCGGGACCCTCGGCACGAACATCTGGATCTTCTCCCACCCCTGGGGGATGCTCGGACTGCTCTCCGTCCCGGTGACGCCGGAGACCTCCTCCTCCGCCGGGACTGCGCAGCTCCTGCTGATGGCGCTGGCGCAGGGCAAGTTCCTCGCCCTCCTCTCCCTCGCCTTCGGGGTGGGCCTCGCGATCCAGCACGCGTCCGCGGTTCGGCGCGGGACGCGCTGGCCGGGCCGCTACCTCTGGCGCGCGACGCTCCTCCTCCTGGACGGCCCGGTCAACTACGTGCTGATCGCGGAGTTCGACGTCCTCATGGGATACGCCGTCACCGGAGCGGTCGTCGCCTGGCTGCTGCTCACCCGGCCGACGACGCAGCGCCGCGTGATCCTCGTCTGCGGCGCTCTGCACGTCGTCCTGATCTCGGCGCTCGTGGCGCTCGTGGCGGCGAGCCCGGACGGTGCCGGACAGGGGCCGACCGGCCGGAGCCCCTACGCGGACGCGTCGTTCCTCGGTCTCGCCGCCTTCCGGTTGCAGAACGCGGGCGTCTTCCGTGCGGAGCCGGTGCTCATCGGGCTCCTCAGCCTCGCGATGTTCCTCCTCGGCGCGCGCCTCCATCGGGCGGGGGTCCTCGCCGCCGAGGGCGCGTCACTCCGCCGTCGCATGATGGTCCTCGGCGCCCTCGCCCTCCCCGTCGACCTCGCGCTGGGCGTCGGGGGGAGCGCCGCCGGTCTGCTCGCCGAGCGCTACCTCGTCGCGCCCCTGGTCGGGCTCGGCCTGCTCGCGGCCCTCGCCGAGGCCTGCCTCCGCCGGGGCGCCGAGGGCTGGGCGGCACGCCGGGCGCGGGAGGTCGGCCGGGTCGCCCTGAGCGCCTACCTCCTGCAGAACCTGCTCGGCGGCGCCCTCTTCTACGGCTGGGGACTCGGGCTGGCGGTGACCGCCGCGCAGTGGCGCGTCCCGGCGACCGTCGGAGCGTTCCTGCTCATCGCGGCGGTCGTCGTGCTCGCGGCGCACCTGTGGCTGCGCCGGTTCGAGCTCGGTCCGGTGGAGTGGCTCTGGAAGCGGGGCGAGCGGATCGGTGTCCGCGCGCCCCGCTGACCGGAGGGGGACCTACGCGAGGAGCTCCGCGGCGCCGGTGCGCAGGGCGGCGAGGCGGGACGAGACGGCCGACCGGCGGGCGTCGGCGTCGGAGTCGTGCGACCAGGCGTCGAGGTAGAGCTTGACCTTCGGCTCCGTGCCGCTCGGGCGCGCGATGAGACGGGCACCGTCCAGGGAGAAGCGGAGCGCGTCGGTCGGGGGCAGCGCGCCGCCCTCGGCGAGCAGGTCCTCGCTCCGCTCGACGGCGAGCCCGCCGATCGCGGTCGGAGGCGTCGCGCGCAGTCCGGCCATGATCCGGCCGATCTCGGAGAGGTCGGTGACGCGGAGCGAGATCTGCTCCGATCCGAAGAGCCCGAACCGCTCGGCGAACGACTCCAGCTCGTCGTCGATCGTGCGCTCCTCGGCGGCGAGCGCGCTCGCGAGGGAGAGGAAGGCGAGCGCGGCCGAGACGCCGTCCTTGTCGCGGACCGTCCCGGGGTTCACCAGGTAGCCGAGTGCCTCCTCGTAGCCGAAGACGAGGTCGGGGACGCGCGAGATCCACTTGAAGCCCGTGAGCGTCTCGGCGAAGTCGAGGCCGTAGTCGGCCGCCACGGCACCGAGGGCGGGGGAGGACACGATCGAGCAGGCGAGGGCTCCTCCGGTGCGGCCCTCGCGGCGGGCCTGCTCGGCGGCGCGCCAGCCGAGCAGCGCTCCGACCTCGTTGCCGGTGAGGCGCCGGAAGCCCTCCGGGGCGGAGGCGTCGGGCACGGCGGCGGCGAAGCGGTCGGCGTCCGGGTCGTTGGCCACGATCAGCTGCGCGCGACCGGAGCGCGCGGTCGAGAATGCGAGGTCGAGGGCGCCCGCCTCCTCCGGGTTGGGGAACGCGACCGTGGGGAACGCCGCGTCGGGCTCGATCTGCTCGACCACGACGGCCGGCTCGTCGAATCCCGCCGCGGAGAGCACCCGGTGCGCCGTCTCCCAGCCGACCCCGTGCATCGCCGTGTAGACGACGCGCAGCGGAGCGGACTGGCGGCCGACGGCGGCCGTCGCCTCGATGTAGGCGGCGACCACGGACTCGTCCGCGAGCCGGTACTCGCCGCGCGGCAGCTCCGGAACGCGCCGGTCCCGCGCGACCGCGAGGATCCGCTCGGCGATCTCGGAGTCGACCGGCGGCACGATCTGCGAGCCCTCGTCGGCGCCGCCGAGGTACACCTTGTAGCCGTTGTCCTGCGGCGGGTTGTGGCTCGCCGTGACCATCACTCCGGCGTCGGCGCCGAGGTGGCGCACGGCGAAGGCCAGCACGGGGGTGGGCAGGAGCCGGGGCAGCAGCACCGCGTCCACGCCGGCGCCCGCCATCAGCGCGGCGGAGTCCTCGGCGAAGACGCGCGAATTCTTCCGGCCGTCGTAGCCGATCACGACCACGGGCCGCTGGACGCCCTGCGCCAGCAGGAAGTCGGCGAGGCCGACGGCGGCCTGCGAGACCAGCACGCGGTTCATCCGGTTGGATCCCGCCGCGATGGCGCCGCGCAGGCCCGCGGTGCCGAACGCCAGGCGGGCGCCGAAGCGGTCCTCGAGCTCGGCGCGGGCGGAGGCGTCGCCCGAGTCGGAGGCGGTCAGCAGGCCGACCAGCTCCTCCCGCGTCTCCGGGTCGGGGTCCTGGGCGAGCCAGGCCTCGGCGAGCTCCCGGACGTCGGCGTTCACAGTGCGCCCGTGATCCCGGCGAGCAGGCGGGCGAGGTCGTCCTCGGCGTCGCGGCCGGCCTCGAGCACCTCCTCGTGGCTGAGGGGGGTCTTCTGGATGCCGGCGGCGAGGTTCGTGATGAGCGACATGCCCAGCACCTCCATGCCCGCCTCGCGCGCGGCGATGGCCTCGAGGGCGGTCGACATGCCGACGATGTGGCCGCCGATGATCTTCGCCATCTGCACCTCGGCCGGGCTCTCGTAGTGCGGCCCGCGGAACTGCACGTACACGCCCTCGTCCAGCTCAGGACGCGTCCCGCGGGCGAGGTCGCGCAGGCGCGAGGAGTAGAGGTCGGTGAGGTCGACGAAGGTCGCGCCCTCGAGCGGCGAGTCGGCGGTGAGGTTGATGTGGTCGCTGATCAGCACGGGGGTCCCGGGCGTCCAGTGCTCCTTGATGCCGCCCGCGCCGTTGGTGAGGATCATCACCGTCGCGCCCGTCGCGGCGGCGGTGCGGACGCTGTGCGCGACGCGGCGCACGCCGTAGCCCTCGTAGTAGTGGGTGCGGGCGCCGATGATCAGCGCGCGCCTGCCGGTGGGGAGCAGGACGGAGCGCAGGGTGCCGCCGTGCCCGTGCACGGCCGGCTTGGAGAAGCCGAGGATCTCGGTGGCCTCCACCGTCGCGGTCGTCTCGCCGATCGCGTCGGCGGCCTTGCCCCAGCCGCTGCCGAGGGTGAGGGCGATGTCGTGCTTCTCGACCCCTGTCGCCTCGGCGATCTGAGCGGCCGCGCGGGCCGCGATCTCGAAGGGATCGGCGTCGGGGGCGTCGAGGGGGTGCAGGGTCTGGTCGGACATCCTCCCACCCTACCGACGGGCTGCGCGGCGGCGGAGGGCGACTCCCGCGGCCGATCCGACACCCCGCGATTGGGCGAACACTCAGTGAGAGAGGACAATGGAAAGCATGGCTTACGAGTTCGAGCGCGCGCAGAGGATCGCTGTACTCGGAGGGGGGCCGGGCGGCTACGAAGCCGCCATCGCGGGAGCGCAGCTCGGCGCCGAGGTCACCCTGGTCGAGCGGGTCGGAGTGGGCGGCTCGGCCGTCATCACCGACGTCGTCCCGTCGAAGTCGCTCATCGCGACGGCGGAGGCCACCAACGCCATCGGCGAGGCCGCCGACCTGGGCGTGCAGTTCTTCACCCGCTCGGAGCAGAACAAGCCGGTGCGCCCGGACGTGGCGGTCAACCTGGCGACGGTGAACAAGCGCCTGCTCGGCCTCGCGCGCCAGCAGTCCGAGGACATGCGCGCGAACCTGGTGCACCACGGCGTGCGCATCGTCCAGGGGGACGGGCGCCTGGACGGCTCGAACGCCCTGATCGTCTCGACGGCTGCCGGCGGCGAGGGCATGGACTTCGACCGCATCGAGGCGGACACGATCGTGGTCTCGGTGGGCGCCAGCCCGCGCGTGCTCCCGACCGCGGCTCCCGACGGCGAGCGCATCCTCAGCTGGACCCAGCTCTACAACCTCAAGTCCGTCCCCGAGCACCTGATCGTGGTGGGCTCCGGCGTGACCGGCGCGGAGTTCGCCTCCGCCTACCGTGCGCTCGGCGCCCGCGTGACCCTCATCTCCTCCCGCGACCAGGTGCTGCCCGGCGAGGACGCCGACGCGGCCGCGGTGATCGAGAACGTCTTCAAGCGCAACGGCATGGTCGTGCTCTCGAAGTCGCGCGCCGACCGCGTCGAGCGGACCGAGAAGGGCGTGCAGGCCGTGCTCTCGGACGGACGCGTCGTCGAGGGCTCGCACTGCCTGATGGCCGTCGGCTCCGTGCCGAACACGGCGGGCATCGGCCTCGAGGACGCGGGGGTGCAGCTGACGGAGTCGGGGCACATCCGCGTCAACCGCGTCGCCCGCACCAGCGTCCCCTCGATCTACGCGGCCGGGGACTGCACCACGTTCCTCCCGCTCGCCTCCGTCGCCGCCATGCAGGGCCGCACCGGCGTGTTCCACGCCATGGGCGACGCCGTGAACCCGACCGAGGTGCGCAACGTCGCGGCGAACATCTTCACGCAGCCCGAGATCGCGACCGTCGGGTGGAGCCAGCGCGAGATCGAGGAGGGCATCGCGCAGGGCGAGATCTACAAGCTCCCGCTCGCCGCGAACCCGCGGGCGAAGATGATGGGCATCCGCGACGGCTTCGTGAAGCTGTTCGCGCGCACCGGCTCCGGCACCGTCATCGGAGGCGTCATCGTCGCTCCGAAGGCGAGTGAGCTGATCTTCCCGCTCGCCCTCGCCGTGGAGCACCGCCTGACCGTCGACCAGGTCGCGCGGGCCTTCACCGTCTACCCGAGCCTCACCGGCTCGATCTCGGACGCCGCGCGCGCCATGCACATCGTCACCTGACGCGCCCCTCCACCGGGCCGCGCGGGGTGCGGCCCTTCATCGGCAGAGCGCGCGACCGGGAATCGCGTGCGAAGCGATTGACGGCAGCGCGACGCGACCCGCTCGGCGGTACCCCTCACGTCGAGGAGCCGACCGCGCCGGACCGCGCGGGGAGCGGCCTTTCATCGGCAGAGCGCGCGACCGGGAATCGCGTGCGAAGCGATTCACGGCAGCGCGACACGACCCGCTCTGCGGTATCCCTCACGTCGAGGAGCCGACCGCGCCGGGCCGCGCGGGGAGCGGCCCGGAACAAGCTCAGACGATCTGGAGGAGCACGTGTCCCGCGGGGACGGTCGCTCCGGCCGTCGCGTCGAGGCCCTTCACGACGCCGTCCTTGTGGGCGGTGAGCGGCTGCTCCATCTTCATCGCCTCGAGGACGACGACCAGGTCGCCGGTGACGACCGTGTCGCCCTCGGCGACGGCGACCTTGACGATGGTGGCCTGCATGGGCGAGGCGACGGAGTCGCCCGTGACGGTGCTGACGGAGGAGGAGCCGCGGCGCTTCGGGGAGGCGGCAGCGGCCCCGCGGGCGGGTCCCGAGCCGACCAGGTCGCCGGGGAGCGTGACCTCGACGCGGCGCCCGTCGACCTCGACGACCACGTTCCGGCGGGCCGCCGGCTCGTCGGTCGCTCCGGGCTCGCCGCTCCAGGCCGGGATCGTGTTCTCGAACTCGGTCTCGATCCAGCGGGTGTAGATCGTGAAGGGCGCGCCGCCCTCGGGGGCGAAGGCCGGGTCCTCGACGATCGCGCGGTGGAAGGGGAGGACGGTCGGCAGCCCGGTGACCTCGAACTCGGCGAGGGCGCGGCGCGAGCGCTCCAGCGCCTGCTCGCGGCTGTCGCCGGTGACGATCAGCTTCGCGAGGAGCGAGTCGAAGGAGCCGGAGATCACGTCCCCGGCGACGACGCCTGAGTCGACGCGGACGCCGGGTCCGCCGGGGGCCTTGAAGACGTGCACCGGGCCCGGAGCGGGGAGGAAGCCGCGGCCCGCGTCCTCGCCGTTGATGCGGAACTCGAAGGAGTGGCCGCGGGGCGCCGGGTCGTCGTAGTCGAGCACGCCGCCCTCGGCGAGGCGGAACTGCTCGCGCACGAGGTCGATGCCGGTGATCTCCTCCGACACGGGGTGCTCGACCTGGAGGCGGGTGTTCACCTCGAGGAAGGACACCGTGCCGTCCTTGCCGATCAGGAACTCGCAGGTTCCGGCGCCGAGGTAGCCGACCTCCTGCAGGATCGCCTTCGAGGCGCGGTAGAGCTCGGTGTTCTGCGCGTCCGTCAGGAACGGCGCGGGCGCCTCCTCGACGAGCTTCTGGTGGCGGCGCTGGAGGGAGCAGTCGCGGGTGGAGACCACGACGACGTTGCCGTGCGCGTCGGCCAGGCACTGGGTCTCGACGTGGCGCGGCTGGTCGAGGTACTTCTCGACGAAGCACTCGCCGCGGCCGAAGGCGGCGACGGCCTCGCGCGTGGCGGAGGCGAACAGCTCCTCGACCTCGTCGCGCTCGCGGGCGACCTTGAGGCCGCGACCGCCGCCGCCGAAGGCCGCCTTGATCGCGACGGGGAGGCCGTACTGGTCCACGAACTCGAGCACCTCGGCGGCGCCGGAGACGGGGTTGAGGGTTCCCGGGGCGAGCGGCGCGCCGACCTTCTCGGCGACGTGGCGGGCCGAGACCTTGTCGCCGAGGCGCTCGATGGCCTCGGGGCCGGGGCCGATCCAGATCAGGCCGGCGTCGATGACGGCGCGGGCGAAGTCGGCGTTCTCGGCGAGGAAGCCGTAGCCGGGGTGCACGGCGTCGGCACCGGAGCGGCGCGCCACCGAGAGCAGCTTGTCGATGACGAGGTAGGTCTCGGCGCTGGTCGTCCCGCCGAGGGCGTAGGCCTCGTCGGCGAGGCGGCTGTGCACGGCGTCGCGGTCCTGGTCGGCGTAGACGGCCACGGAGGCGATCCCGCTGTCGCGGGCGGCGCGGATGACTCGGACGGCGATCTCGCCCCGGTTGGCGACGAGCACCTTCGTAATCTTCGGCATGGTCCCCAACCCTAGGGGGCGGCTCCGCCCGGCCCGGCGCGGCTCACCACAAAGAAGCGGAGGGCCTTCGTCGGTTCCTCACAAGGGCGGGACGGGCCTCAGCGGTTCCAGAGCGCGGTCCAGTCGACGCCGAGGCTCCGCACCAGAGTGCGGAAGGTCGGCACCGACATCCCGATCACCGTCGAGGGGTCGCCCTCGATCGCGGTGATGAAGCCGGCGCCGCGGCCGTCGATGGTGAAGGCGCCGGCCACCTCGAGGGGCTCGCCGGTGGCGACGTAGGCGTCGATCTCGGCGTCGTCGATGTCGTCGGCGAACGTGACGGCGGCGGAGGTGACCGCTCCGGCCTCGGCGACGATCCTCCCGCCGCGGTGGTCGACGAGCCAGTGGCCGGAGTGGAGGCGGCCGGTGCGTCCGCGCTGGGCGCGCCAGCGCTCCCGGGCCCGCTCGGGCTCGTGCGGCTTGCCGTGGACGACGCCGTCGAGGACGAACGCGGAGTCGCCGCCGAGCACCAGACCGTCGATGTCCGGGCGCAGGACGGCGTGCGCCTTGGCGCGGGCGAGCAGCGAGACGGTGGCGTCCGCGTCCAGCGCCGCGCCCCGCTCCTGCTCGGCCCGGGCGACGGCCGCGGGCTCGTCCACCTCGGAGGGGACGACGACGGGCTCGATCCCGGAGGCCCGCAGCAGCGCGAGGCGCGCGGGGGAGGTGGAGGCGAGGTAGAGGCGCACGAGGGCTCCCTGCGGCCGGGCCCACGCTGTGGGATGCTCGACGGATGGCACAGACCCCGTCCCGAGCATCCGCCCGCCCCGACGGGGCCGACGACGCACTCGGGACCGAGATCGAGCTCGACATTAGCAACGTCGCCCACGGCGGCGTGTTCGTCGCCCGGCACGAGGGCCGCGTCGTCTTCGTCCCGGACGTCCTCCCCGGCGAGCGCGTGCGGGCGCGGATCAGCGAGGTCCGGCACGACAGCTTCTGGCGTGCCGAGGCGCTCGAGGTGCTCGAGGCGTCCGAGCACCGGGTGGAGCACGTCTGGCCCGAGGCCGCCCTCGACCGCCGCCCGGGGGAGCGCGTCGGCGGCGCCGAGCTCGGCCACGCCGACCTGGCCTACCAGCGCGAGCTGAAGCGCCTCGTGCTCGTCGACTCCTTCTCCCGCTTCGCCCGTCGCGAGGTCGAGGTGGAGGTCTCGCCGATCGGCGGGGACGACGCGTCCGGCGGCCTCGGCTGGCGCACGCGGAACCGCCTCCACGTCGACGACGACGGACGGGTCGGCCCCTACGCGGCACGCAGCCACCACGTCGTCACCGTGGAGTCGCTGCCCCTCGCGACCGCCGACTCCTCCCTGGCCGCACCGCTCGGCGAGCGCCTCGCTCCCGGCTCGGTGGTCGACCTCGTCGACGCGGCCGGGTCCGAGGGGGCCGCGGTGCTCGTGCACGACCCCTCCGACAAGCGCGCCCGCCGCGACCGCACGGTGGTGAGCGAGTTCGTCGCCGACCGCACCTTCCGGGTCGACCGCACCGGCTTCTGGCAGGTGCACCGCGGAGCCGCCGCCGCGCTCTTCGAGGCCGTGCAGGCCGCCGTCGACGCGGATGCGGCGGACCCGTCGGCCGCCAACCACGACCTCTACGGAGGGGTGGGCCTGCTCGCCGCGGCGCTGGCCGACCGCCTCGGCGCCGGAGTGCGCGTGACCAGCGTCGAGAGCGACTCCCGCGCCACCGAGCACGCGCTCGAGAACCTGGCCGACCAGGTCGGCGCCCGCGCGGTGACCGCCCGCGTCGACCGCTACCTCCGCGACGTCGTCGCCCAGGCCGATGCGCGCGAGCGGGCGCGGTGGCGCGCGGCGACCGTGGTCCTCGACCCGCCGCGCTCGGGCGCCGGCCGAGCGGTCACCGACGCTCTGGCGGAGCTGCGGCCGGCGCAGCTCGTCTACGTCGCCTGCGACCCGGTCGCGCTCGCCCGCGACGTGGGCGCCCTGACCGGGGCGGGCTACGAGCTGGAGCGCCTCGAGGGCTTCGACCTCTTCCCGCACACCTCCCACGTGGAGGCCGTTGCGCGACTGGTCCGCCGAGAGGACTGACCGCGGGCCCGCGTCTGCGTACCATGGGCGGGATGGAGCCCCACGTCGACGCAGCCGAGGCCCCGCGCGTGCGCGTGGCGATCGTGGACGACCACGAGTCGGTGCGCCTGGGCGTGGCCGCCGCCGTCGAGAGCGCGGGGATGCAGGTGGTCGCCGCCGCCGAGACCGTCCAGGCCCTCGAGAGCACGATCGGCGGCGCGGAGATCGAGGTGCTCGTCCTCGACCTGTCCCTGAACGACGGCTCGAGCATCACCAGCAACGTCAAGTGGGGGCAGGTGCGCGGCTCCGCCGTCCTCGTCCACAGCATCGCGGACCGCGTCGTGGCCGTGCGGGAGGCGCTCGCCGCGGGAGCGGCCGGCGTCATCCCGAAGTCCTCGCCCATGTCGACGGTCGTCGCCGCCATCCGCACGGTCGCCCGCGGCGAGGTCCTCAACAATCTGGAGTGGGCCTCGGCCATCGACGCCGACGACGACTTCGCGCGGGCCGTGCTCGGCCGTCGCGAGCGCGACGTCCTGCACCTCTACGCCTCGGGGCTGCCGCTGAAGCTGGTGGCCGACCGGCTGCAGATCTCGGTGTCGACGGCGAAGGAGTACCTCGACCGGATCCGCGACAAGTACGTCGAGATCGGCCGTCCCGCCCCGACGAAGGTCGATCTGCTGCGGCGCGCGGTGGAGGACGGCATCCTGCCGGGCATCGACCCGGACGACGGCGATGGCGGGCGCTGAGGCGCCGATCGCCCGCCGCAACGCCGGGCGCGAGCGCATCGACCGGATCATCAGCACGGTCGTGTCGTTCTTCGGCTTCGGCTTCGGCGTGCAGACCGTCCCGCCGATCCTCGCGCAGCTGCCCCTCCTGCGCCCCGAGGTGGCCTGGCCGGTGCTGGTGCTGGTCTTCGGATCGCTCACCGCCGCCGTGGTCACCGCCGTGCTGCGGCGGGGCACGCGGATCACGGCGGTCCTGGTCGCCGTCGGTGTCCTCATCGCCCTCCTGACCTGGCCGGCCGCCGTCTCCACCGGGGGCGCGGACCGCGAGACCCCGTGGATCTGGTACCTGCTGACCATCGGCACCGCCTTCTGCACGATCGCCGCTCCCCTCCGGATCGCGATCGCGTACGTGTCGGTGACGACCGTGCTGTTCGGGCTGCTGCGCGTCCTCCCCTCCGGCGGCGGGGCGGAGCCGACCCGCGCGATCCTCGACGCCGCCTACGTGGGCATCGTCGGCTTCGTGATGCTGGTGCTGATCACCGTGCTCCGGCAGTCGGCCGACGAGATCGACCGTGCGCAGACGACGGCCATGGAGCAGTACGAGGCGGCGATGCGCCAGCACGCCGGCGAGGTGGAGCGGGTCGAGGTCGACGCCCTGGTGCACGACAACGTGCTCGCGACGCTGCTCTCCGCCGCCTCAGCCGAGTCGCCGGCCGAGCGCGCGCTGGTCTCCTCGATGGCGCAGCGCACCCTCGCCGTGCTGCTGCCCGACCACGAGCCGGAGCCGCCCGAGGGGCTGGTCCCGCTCGAGCTCCTGCAGCGCCAGCTCGCCCACGCGGCGTCCACCTTCGGGACCGAGATCGCAGTCGCGACGGCCGACGGAGTGGATCCGCGCGCGACGACGCTGCCGCGCCCGGTGGCCGAGGCGCTGCTCGGCGCGGTCTGGCAGGCGCTCGCCAACAGCGTCCAGCACGCGGGTCCGAGCGGCAGCGTCCACCGCGCCGTGCACGGGCTGCTGGGCGACGGCGCGGTGGAGGTCGTGGTGGAGGACGACGGACGCGGCTTCCGGCTCGCCGACGTCCCGCGCGAGCGGCTGGGCATCCGGCTCTCCATCCTCGAGCGGGTGCACAACGCGCGGGGATCGGCGCGGGTCGACTCGACTCCGGGCGAGGGCACCCGAGTCGTCCTCTCCTGGCGGGCGGACGCGGGAGGAGGGCCGTGATCGCCTACCCGCGCCCCCTGCTCCAGGCGCTCGGCGCCGGCTTCTCGCTGTACCACGTGGTGCTCGCCTTCTTCTCCTTCCGCATCTCCCCGGCCACGCCGGCAGACCTCGTCGCGGTCGCGCTGTACGTCGCGGCGACCGTCGTCGCCCTCTGGCCGGGAGCGACGACCCGGCTCGCCCTGCCCGTCGCGGTCGGGATGACCGCGGTCGCCGTCGCGCTGCCGCTGCTGGTCGCGCCGTCGCTCGATCCGGGCGCCTCCAACGGCTACTCCACCTGGTACATCGCCGCGGTCGGCACCCTCATGACGATCGTGTGCGCCCGCCGGCGCGCGGCCTGCGCCTGGGTCGGCGTCGGCTTCCTGATCGTGCACACCGTGTTCTGGGCCGGCCCGGCCGCGCTGGCCACTCTCGGCGTCGTCGGGGGGATCGCCTGGGTCGCGATCGCGCAGCTGCTCATCGTCGAGCTCGGGCGCGCGGGCTCCGAGGCGCGCGTGCTCGAGGCGGCCGAGCGCGCGGCCGCGTCGTGGCGGGCCGCGGAGGAGGCGCACCTCACGGAGCGCGAGGTCCGGCTGGAGCAGACGCGCGCCCTCGCCGCCGACATGCTGCTGCGCATCGCCGAGCCGGGACCGGGCCTCACCGACGAGGAGCGGCGCGAGTGCCGGCTGCTCGAGGCGGCCGTGCGCGACGAGATCCGCGGCCGGCGGCTGCTGGACGACGAGGTGCGGCGTCTCGTGCTCGACGCGCGGCGGCGGGGCGTGACCGTGTCGGTGCTCGACGACGGCGGCCTCGACCGCACCTCCGAGGGCGAGAGCCGACGGGTGCTGGGGGAGCTCGCCCAGGCTCTGAGCGGGATCCGCGAGGAGGTCGACCGCGTGGTGGTGCGCACCGCGTCGGCCGACTCGGCCTCGGCGGTCACAGTGGTGGGCCTGCGGACGGCCGGCGACGGCAGCGCGGGCGCCCTCGGCTCCGACGACGCGGGGGACGAGGTCGACGCCTGGGTCGAGATCCGGCGCGACGGCGTCGGCGGACGGGACGTCTGAGCGGCGGAGCGCGCGCGGGACGGCGCGGCCGTCCGCATGCGCAGCGACCGGCGGCGACCCGCCCCGGAGGGCGTGCGGATGTCGGATCGGTGCCGCGGGCGGGACGCTCCGGCTCTCAGCACGGCTCAGGTCTCGGCGCGCCCGGTCTCTTGGAGCGGACCGATCGTCGGCGCGGCACGAGCGTGAGTAGAGCCGTCATGGGCAGAGCCCGTTGAGCGCAGAGCGCGTCAGGACGAAAGCCCGTTAACGGAGTGCGGCGGGCCGTCCACTCCTCCGAAGAGGGGGCCCGGCCCGCCGTCAAACCCCGAGTGAGGGTAACAACCCGAATATTACCCTCACTCGCCCCCAACACACCCGCCTGCTTACCCTGGTCGGCGAGTGATTGGCGGTGCCCCTTCCGAAGGAGGAGCACCGTACGTCCACTAGTGTGCTCGCTCCGCCAGGAGGCGCATAGTCAGCACTTTAGGGGACTAATCGGGGGACAAATTTCACGTTCCGCGTCGCGGATCGCTCGTTCCCCGACGGACTGCGTCTGCGAGTCCGCTCAGCCCGAGAAGGAGCGCCACGCTCCGGGTGCCGGCCGGAGCGGCCCGCGGACCGCCGCGGCGCGGTCGTTCCAGCCGCCGCTGAGCTCCTGCGGGGTCTCCGGCTCGGCCTCGGTGCGCGAGGTCAGTGCGGTGACGACGGCCGTGACGGCGGCGATCTCGGCGGCGTCGAGGCCGGGGGTGGAGATGACGACGGCGGGTGCGGAGTCGGAGGCGGTCATCCCGTGACGCTATCGCATGCCGTTCACGGCGCCGGTCGGCGGGGCATGGCTATGCTGACGCCGGATGCCGCCGGAGCGTCGTCCGTCCGTTGCGAACAGGAGCGTCCCCGCATGCCGACGTGGTTCCCGAGGAGCGGTGCCGCGGCGCTGCGCCCCCTGCGTCTGCTGGTCCGGAGGTCGCCTGCGGCCGTCTCGGTCGTCCTGGTCCTCCTGGCCGCGAGCGCGATCACGGGGACGCTCGTCGCCCCCGCGGGAGCCGAGACGACGGCCTGGTGGGCGGCGGGCCCGATGACGACCCTCGACGGCCGTCCGTGGACGGCGGTGACCGCCCTCCTGATCGCGGCGGACCCGCTGCAGCTGCTCCTGGACGTCGTGCTGGTGCTCCCGATGCTCCTCGCCGCGGAGCGCCGCCTCGGCTCGGCCCGCACCCTCCTCGCCTTCCTCGTGACCGGCGCCGTCGGGATCGTCGTCGGGTCCTCCGTGCAGTCGATCGGCGCTCTCGCCGGCGAGTGGTGGGCGGGCGACACCGTCGGCGACCACACCTTCGACCCGCTGATCGGCGCGGTCGGCGCCCTCATCGCCTCGACCGCCTTCATGGGCGCTCTGTGGCGTCGCCGGCTCCGGGTGACCGTCTTCGCCGTCGTGCTGATGTTCGTTCTCTACGCGGGCGACTCCGCCGACGCGTACCGGCTCCTCGCGGGCGGCGCGGGGCTCGTGCTCGGCGCGGTGCTCGCGCGGGGAGCGGCGGGGCTGCGTCCGCAGCGTCCGGCGCCGAGCTCGCACCGCGAGTCCCGGGGGCTGCTGGCGGCGGTCGTCGTCGTCACCGCGATCGGTCCGCTCGTCGCCGTCCTCTCGGACTCGGGCTACGGTCCGTTCTCGTTCCTCGGCCGACTGCTGCAGAGCGCCTTCACGGGGACGACGGACCTCGAGGACCCGTGCAGCCGCGCCCTCCGGCACTGCGCGCACCACGTGAAGCTGAGCCTGGTCGCCCCCGGGCCGATCCTGCTGACGTTCGTCCCGCTCCTCCTCCTGCTCGTCGCCGCCTACGGCCTGCGCTCCGGGCGCCGCCTGGGCCTGCTGCTGGCGGTCGGGGTGAACATCGCGATCGCGATCCTGGAGGTCTTCTCCCTCCAGCGCGCCGCCCGTCACCCCGAGTTCCTGTACTACGCCGAGTACCTGCTCTGGGTGGCGACGACGGTGCTGGTGCCGCTGGCCGTCGTGGCGATGCTCGTGATCGGGAGGAGGCACTTCCGCATCCGCGCGCCCCGTGCCGCTGCGAGGCTCTGGACGCGGGTCGTCGCCATCGCCTTCGTCGTGTCCCTCGGCGGCTACCTGGCGCTCTCGGCCGGCGTGCGCACGAGCTTCGAGCCGCTCCTGGGCCTCGGGAGGCTCCTCCTGGACGGGCTGCTGCGCTTCGTCCCGGTGAGCTTCCTCGGCGGCGCCGGACTGCTCGCCGTGCCGCGGGAGCCCGTCGCGCGGATCGTCTTCGAGTGGGTCGGCCCGGTGTTCTGGCTCGTGGTCGTCGTCGCGGTGGTCGCCCTGCTCCGGGCCACCGACGTGCAGCGGAACCGCGGCGACGAGGCGCGGTACCGCGCGCTCCTGTCCCTGCACGGCGCCGGCAGCCTCGGCCATCAGGGGACCTGGGAGGGCAACGCGCACTGGATCTCGGCCGACGGGACCGGCGGAGTCGCCTACCGGGTGATCGGCGGCGTGGCGATCACCCTCTCCGACCCGGCCTGCGCTCCCGAGCGGCGGGAGGACGTCGTGGCCGAGTTCGTGCGTTTCTGCGACGAGCGCAGCTGGACGCCCGTCTTCTACAGCATCCACGACGAGCTGCTCCCCGTCTTCGACCGGCTCGGCTGGTCGCGCCTCTCGGTCGGCGAGGAGACGATCATCGAGCTCTCCTCCTTCGAGCTCACCGGCAAGCGGTGGCAGAAGGTGCGCTACCCGCTCACGCGCGGCATCAAGCTGGGCATCGAGGCGCAGTGGACCAGCTGGCCCGAGCTCTCCCTCGGCATGGCCAACCAGATCGTCGACCTGTCGGAGCGCTGGGTCGCCGAGAAGGCGCTGCCCGAGATGGGCTTCACCCTCGGTGGGATCGACGAGGTCCGCGATCCCGACGTCGCCCTCCTGCTCGCGGTCGGACCGGACGGCGTGCTGCAGGGGGTGACGAGCTGGCTGCCCGTGCACCGGGAGGGGCGCGTGGTCGGCTGGACCCTCGACTTCATGCGCCGCTCCGACGACTCGATGCCCGGCATCATGGAGTTCCTCATCGCCTCCGCGGCGCTGCGCGTCAAGGAGGAGGGCGCCGAGTTCCTCTCGCTCTCGGGCGCACCGCTCGCCACCGCACCGGTCGAGGAGGGGGAGGAGCCTCCGGAGCCGACGGTCCTCTCGCGCCTGCTCGAGTTCCTCTCGCGGACGCTCGAGCCGGCCTACGGCTTCACGTCGCTGTTCCGCTTCAAGGCCAAGTTCCACCCGCGCTACGCGGGCCTCTGGATGAGCTACCCCGACGCGCTGCAGCTGCCCCGGATCGGAGCCGCGCTGGGTCGCGCCTATCTGCCCGACCTCTCCGCCGCGCAGGCGCTGGCGTTCGCGCGGGTGGTCGGGGCGAAGCCGGAGGAGAAGCCGTCCGAGGCGTCCGCGGCGAAGCCGGATGCTCCGGCCGCCAGGGCAGGCGCTCCTGCGGCGAAGGCGGGTGCTCCGACTGCCGAGCCGGACGGTCCTGGGGTGAAGGCGGGTGCTCCGGCTGCGAGGGCGGATGCCCGGGAAGCGGAGCCCGATTCCGCGACAGGGGAGCCGGGTGCTCCGGCCGCGGAGCCGGCCGCTCCCGTCGTGCGGCCCGATGCTCCCGCGGAGTCCGCTGCCCGACGGACCGGCCCCGGCTCCTCCGACTGATCGTTCCGCCCCTCCGCCCCGTGAGGAGGTGGGCGCAGCGGAACGCCGCGGCACGGACGGTCTCCCGTCTCCTGCCGCGGCGTCCGAGCGAGCCGGGTCAGAGCGGGATGTTGCCGTGCTTCTTCGCGGGCAGGTTGGCGCGCTTGGTGCGCAGCGCACGCAGCGCCTTGATGACGGAGACACGCGTCGCCGAGGGCTCGATCACGCCGTCGAGCTCGCCGCGCTCGGCCGCGAGGAACGGGCTCGCGACGTTGTAGGTGTACTCGTTCGCCAGGCGCGTCCGGACGGCTGCGACGTCCTCGCCGGCCTCCTCCGCCTTGCGGATCTCGTTGCGGTAGAGGATGTTCACCGCGCCCTGGCCGCCCATGACGGCGATCTCGGCGGTCGGCCACGCGAGGTTGATGTCGGCTCCCAGCTGCTTGGACCCCATCACGATGTACGCGCCGCCGTAGGCCTTGCGCAGGATGACCGTGACCAGCGGCACGGTCGCCTCGGCGTAGGCGTAGAGCAGCTTCGCGCCGCGGCGGATGACGCCGGTCCACTCCTGGTCGGTGCCGGGCAGGTAGCCCGGGACGTCGACCAGGGTCAGGATCGGCAGCGAGAACGCGTCGCAGAAGCGGACGAAGCGGGACGCCTTCTCGCCCGCCTCGATGTTCAGCGTGCCCGCCATGGCGCTCGGCTGGTTCGCGATGATGCCGACGGAGCGGCCCTCGACGCGGCCGAAGCCGATCACGATGTTCGGCGCGAACAGCGGCTGCACCTCGAGGAAGTCGCCCTCGTCGACGATGTGCTCGATGACGGCGCGCATGTCGTACGGCTGGTTCGGGCTGTCCGGGATGACCGTGTCGAGGAAGCGGTCCGCGTCGGTCGTCTCGAGGTCGACCTCGGTCTCGAAGACGGGGACCGGCGACAGGTTGTTGTCCGGGAGGAAGGAGAGGAGCGTTCGCGCGTAGTCGAGCGCGTCGTTCTCGTCGCTCGCGAGGTAGTGCGAGACGCCCGAGATCTTGTTGTGGGTCAGCGCACCGCCGAGCTCCTCCATGCCGACGTCCTCGCCGGTGACGGTCTTGATCACGTCGGGCCCGGTGACGAACATCTGGCTGGTCTTGTCGACCATGATCACGAAGTCGGTCAGGGCGGGGGAGTAGACCGCGCCTCCCGCGGCCGGGCCGCAGATGATCGAGATCTGGGGGATCACGCCGCTCGCCGCGGTGTTGCGGCGGAAGATCTCGCCGTACTTGCCGAGGGCGACCACGCCCTCCTGGATCCGTGCTCCGCCGGAGTCGAGGATGCCGATGATCGGGACGCCGGTCTTCAGGGCGAGGTCCATCACCTTGATGATCTTCTCGCCGGCCACCTCGCCGAGCGAGCCGCCGAAGATCGTGAAGTCCTGCGAGTACACGGCGACCTGGCGGCCGTGGATGGTGCCGGTCCCGGTGACGACGGCGTCGCCGTAGGGGCGCTTCTTCTCCATGCCGAAGGCGTGGGTGCGGTGGCGCACGAACTCGTCCAGCTCGACGAACGAGCCCGAGTCGAGGAGGGTGTCGATCCGCTCCCGTGCGGTCATCTTGCCCTTGGCGTGCTGCTTCTCGATCGCCGCCTCGCCACTGGCCGTGACGGCCTCGTGGTAGCGGTTCCTGAGGTCCGCGATCTTCCCCGCGGTCGTGTACAGATCGGGCGCGGGACGTTCGGTGTTCGCGGTCACCCGCTCACCCTACCGGCGGGGCGGACGCCTCCTCTTGTCGCACTCGCACAGGGAGGGCCGCTCCCGACGGGAGGATCCGGACAAGGGCGGGCCGTCGCGCGCGGCGCTCGGAGCGGCCTCGCGGGAGCCGCCGCTACCGTGGCGGCATGCTCCTCCCGCTCTCCTCCGCCGTCTCCCCCCGCGTCCTCGCGCTCGAGTCGGCGGGGTCGACGAACGACGAGCTCCGCGAGCGGGCGGCCGCCGACCCCGCCGCGTGGCCGCACCTCTCCGTCGTCGCCACCGGCGACCAGCGAGCCGGGCGCGGCCGGCTGGGGCGCGTCTGGCAGGCGCCCGCGGGCCGCACGCTCGCGGCCTCGACTCTGGTCGACGCCTCCGCCCTCGGCGCCGAGGCCTCCGGCTGGCTGCCGCTCGTGGCCGGCGCCGCTCTCGCCCGGGCCCTCGCACCCCTCGTCGACGGGGACGTCGCCGTCAAGTGGCCCAACGACGTCCTGATCGACGGCCGGAAGGTCGCGGGGATCCTCGCCGAGCGACTGCCGGACGGACGGGTCGTCGTCGGCACCGGCGTGAACCTGCTGCTGACGGAGGCGGAGCTGCCGGTCCCGACCGCCACCTCGCTCGCCCTCGCCGGAGCGCGGACGACGAGCGCCGACGAGGTGCTCGCCGCGTTCCTGACCGGGTTCCAGGGCCTGCTGGCTCCGCTGCTCGCCCAGGGCGACCCCGAGGCCTCCGGAGCGGCCGCCGCCGTCCGCGCCTCCTGCGGCACCCTCGGAACGCGCGTCCGGCTCGAGCTGCCCGACGGCACGCAGGAGGAGGGGACCGCCGCCGCACTCGCCCCGGACGGCTCGCTCCTGCTCGAGCAGGGCGGCGCGCTGCGCTCGTTCCCGGCCGGCGACGTCACGCATCTGCGCTCCTGATGGCCAGGACCGACCCCGCCGACCGCGAGCTGGCGCGGCTGACCCCGCGCGCCCGCCGGGCGGTCGCACCGGTCGTCGGCCTCCTCCTGCTCACCTGGACGGGCTTCTACTTCGCCGCGCAGTTCGAGCTCGCCCTGCAGCGCTGGATCATCGGGCTCGGCACCGCACTTCTGGTGCTTCTCCTCTGCGCTCCCGGGATCGCGGGCTGGGCGAGCGTGCGCTACCGCGTGACCGCCTCCGGCCTCAGCGCGCGCCGGGGCGTGGCGTCGATCCGGCGGGCCGAGGTGGTCTTCGATCGGAGGATGGAGGTCGCGGTCGAGCGCTCCCTCGGCCAGCGCCTCGCCCGGTGCGGCGACGTCCGGATCCTGCAGGCGGGAGCCGAGGTGTTCGTGCTGCGGGACCTGCCGGATCCGGAGCTCACGGCCGACCTGCTGCGGGAGGCGATCGGCGCGGCTCCCGCTCTCGAGCAGGAGTGGCCGCCGCCCGCGTGAGCGCGTCGGGGCCTCGGTAGCATGGAGCCGCCCCGCGCCAGCGGGCGGAGACGGAGGAGCGCCATGCGCGTCGGCGTGATCGGGGGCGGCCAGCTCGCTCGGATGATGATCCCCGCGGCGGTGGAGCTCGGCATCGAGATCGCCGTGCTCGCCGAGAGCGAGGGCGCCCCGGCGGGGCTCGCCGCGACACGGGTCGGCGACCACCGCGACGAGGCGACCGTGCTCGCCTTCGCCGAGACCGTGGACGTGGTCACGTTCGACCACGAGCACGTTCCCCAGCCGATCCTCCGCGAGCTCGTCGCCCGCGGCGTCGCCGTGCACCCCGGGCCCGACGCCCTGCTGTTCGCCCAGGACAAGCTGATGATGCGGCGCCGCCTGACCGAGCTCGGCGTGCCCGTGCCCGAGTGGGCCGAGGTCTCCTCCGCCGAGGAGCTGGGGGAGTTCCTGGCCGAGCACGGCGGCAGCGCCGTGGTGAAGACCGCGCGCGGCGGCTACGACGGCAAGGGCGTTCGCGTGGTGCGCGGCGCCCACGAGGCGGACGACTGGTTCACCGCCCTCGCCGAGGACGGCCGGGGCGGCTCGCTCCTGGTCGAGGAGCTGGTGGGCTTCCGCCGCGAGCTCGCGCAGCTCGTCGCCCGGCGTCCCTCCGGCGAGAGCATCCTCTGGCCGGTGGTGGAGTCCGTGCAGCGCGACGGCGTCTGCGCCGAGGTGATCGCTCCGGCCCCCGCGTCCGCCGGCCGGCTCGCAGCCGCCGCGGCCGAGATCGCGCAGACGATCGCCGACAGCCTCGGGGTCACCGGCGTTCTGGCCGTCGAGCTGTTCGAGACGACGGACGACCGGATCCTGGTCAACGAGCTGGCCATGCGCCCGCACAACAGCGGCCACTGGACGATGGACGGATCGACCACGTCGCAGTTCGAGCAGCACCTGCGCGCGGTCCTCGACCTGCCGCTCGGCGCGACGGGCTGCCGGGATCCGTGGACCGTGATGGTCAACGTGCTCGGCGGCCCGGTGGGGGAGTCGCTGACCGACCGCTACCCGCGGGTGCTCGCCGATCACCCGGGTGTGAAGGTGCACAACTACGGCAAGGAGCCGCGACCGGGCCGCAAGGTCGGGCACGTGAACGCCGGCGGCGACGACCTCGACCTCGTGGTCTACGAGGCTCGCGCGGCGGCGGCCGTTCTCACGGACTGACCCGTACGATGGTCGCCGTGACGAGCCTGCCGACCTCCCCGACCCCTGCCGGAGCCCTCTCGTGAGCGCGGACGCGCTCGTGAACGGGCCCGCGCCGCTCGTCGGCGTCGTGATGGGGTCGGACTCGGACTGGTCCGTCATGCAGGCGGCGTCCACCGTCCTCGCCGAGTTCGGCGTGGCGCACGAGGTCCGGGTCGTCTCCGCGCACCGCACCCCGGAGGCGATGATCGCGTACGGCCGCGAGGCCCGCGGCCGCGGCCTGAAGGTCGTCATCGCCGGGGCGGGCGGAGCCGCCCACCTCCCCGGCATGCTCGCCGCCGTGACCTCGCTCCCCGTCGTCGGAGTGCCGGTCCCGCTCGCCCGACTCGACGGGCTCGACTCCCTCCTCTCGATCGTGCAGATGCCCGCGGGCGTCCCCGTCGCCACCGTCTCCATCGGCGGAGCGCGGAACGCCGGACTGCTCGCGGTGAAGATCCTCGCGACCGCGGACGACGCCCTCTCCGCAGCGCTCGACGCCTTCGCCGCCGACCTCGAGGTGCAGGTCGCCGCGAAGAACGACGCCCTGGTGGCGGGTCTGTGACGGCCGTCGCCCTGCCGCTGCGGCACCCGGACGTCGCCTCCCGCGCCTTCATGACGCGGCGGGCGTGGTGGCTGCTGATCGTCAACCTCCTGGTGCCCGGGTCCGCTCAGGTCCTGGCGGGCAACCGCCGGCTCGGGCGCCTGGGGCTCGGCTTCACCCTCGGGCTCTGGGTCGCCCTCCTGGTCGCGGTGCTCCTCTACTTCGTCTTCCCGACCGGCCTCTACACGCTCGCGACCTTCGACCTCTCGATGCTCGCGCTCCAGGCCGCGCTCGTCGTCTACGGGGTGGTCTGGGCCGTGCTGACGCTCGACACCCTCCGCCTGATCCGCGTCGTCCGGGTGCGCCCGCGGATGCGCGGCGTGCTCGCTTTCGCGACGATCGCGCTGATGGCGGTCTCGGTCGGCACCACCGCCTACGGCACCTACCTGCTCGGCGTTACCCGGGGGACGCTGTCGTCGATCTTCGGCGGCGGAGCGATCGAGCAGCCGATCGACGGCCGCTACAACGTGATGCTCCTCGGCGGCGACGCGGGGGAGGACCGCGACGGTCTGCGCCCCGACAGCATCTCGGTGGTCAGCATCGACGCGTCGAGCGGCAAGGCCTCGATCATCGGCGTCTCGCGCGAGTTCGTCGACTTCCCGTTCCCCGAGACCAGCCCGATGCACGAGCTCTATCCCGACGGCTACGACACCGACAACTGCGCCGTCGACGTCTGCAAGCTCAACTCGGTCTACACCGAGGTCGAGCTGAAGCACCCGGAGCTCTACCCCGACGCCGTCGACCACGGCAGCGAGCCCGGCATCGAGGCGATGCGCGACGCGGTCGAGGGCATCCTCGATCTGAGGATCCAGTACTACGCGCTGATCGACATGGAGGGCTTCGCCCAGCTGATCGACGCGCTCGGCGGCATCGACATCGACTACGTGGCCGACGAGCCGCTGCCCCTGGGCGGGCTGCCCGACTCCGACGGCGTGATGCAGGGCGTGAACCAGTGGATCGATCCCGGGCACTGGCACTTCAACGGCGAGCAGGCGCTCGCCTACGCCCGGTCGCGCTACACCACGAGCGACTACGACCGGATGGCGCGCCAGCGGCAGGTGCAGGAGGCGCTGCTCGCCCAGTTCGAGCCGGGCAACGTCCTCGCCAAGTTCCAGGACGTCGCGTCCGCCGGGTCCCAGGTCATCAAGACGGATGTCCCGCAGGGGATGCTCGGCTACTTCGTGCAGCTGGGGCTCAAGACGAAGTCGCAGCCAGTGGATCCGATCGAGCTGGTCCCGCCGGCCGTCGACCCGGAGGACCCGGACTACGACGTCGTGCACTCGCTGGTGAGTGCCGGACTGTCGGGCGACTCCGCGCCGTAGACGGCCGGGTGCCGCACGCCTCAGAGGTCGGCGTGCAGCGCCCAGACGCGCTCCGCGGAGTCGCGCCAGCTGAAGGCGCGGGAGCGGTCGCGGCCGGCCACCGACATCCGCTCGCGCAGACCGGTGTCGGCGAGCACGCTGCTCATGGCGAGGGCGAGGCGGTCCGGGTAGTCCTTCGCGTCGCCGCGCTCGACGGCGACGCCGGCGTCCGCGGCGACCTCCATCAGCGCGGGGTCGTCGGAGTGCACCACCGGCACTCCGAAGTGCATCGCCTCGAGCACGGGCAGGCCGAAGCCCTCGGCGATGCTCGGGTAGACGAAGAGGGTGGCCCGGGAGAGGACGACGGCGAGGTCGGCGTCGCTGAGGACTCCCAGGGCGCGCACGCGCGTCTCGTCGAGGCCCTGCTCGTCGGCGACGGAGGCCACGTCCAGGTCGCCCCAGCCGGTCGGGCCGACCAGGAGCAGCGGGATCGCCGGCGCGGACGCTCCTCCGAAGGCCGCGATCAGCGAGACCAGGCCCTTGCGCGGCTCCAGCGTGCCGACGCTCAGCACGTACTCCGGGGGGAGGCCCAGCGCCGTGGCGCGCTCGTCGGCGTCCTCCGGGACGACCAGGCCGGAGCCGACGGCTCCGCCGATCACGCGCAGTCGATCGCCGAAGTCCATCAGCTGGGAGAGCTGGTGGGCGACGGCGTGGGTGGGGACGACGACGGCGTCCGCGTGCTTGCGGGCGCGCTTGGCCATCGCCCGGTGCCATTTCGCGCCGTGCGGGGTGAGGGTCTCGGGATGCGTCCACGGCACCGTGTCGTGGATCGTGACGGCGATCTGCTCGCCCTCGCTCCCGTCGTGGCTGCGCAGCGGGGCGAAGAGGCTCGGGGCGTGGATCATGCCGCCGCCGGCCGGGATGGCGATCCCGTACTGCCAGGCGCGCGAGAGCTCGCGGCGCCCGAGCGGCAGCCGGTGGATGCGCGCGAGGCCGGGCAGGCGCAGGCGCAGCTCCTCCTCCTTCTCGGGCGGGTGGGCGGAGACGACGGCCTCCACCTCGCAGTCGCGGGGTGCCGTCGCGATCAGCTCGCGGGTGAGCTCCTCGGTATAGCGGCCGATGCCGCCGGGCACGCGGGCGAGCATCTGGTCGACGACGACGCGGAGGGTGGTGGTCACGGGGTCACCGCCTCGAGGGGTGCGGCGGCGAGGGCGTCCTGCCAGGAGCGCAGCGGCGGCAGGCCCGCCCGGCTCCAGCCGTCGTGTCCGAGGACCGAGTAGGCCGGACGCGGAGCGGGGCGGACGAACGAGCCGCTGTCGGTCGGGCGCAGGCGCTCGGGATCCAGGCCCGCCTTGGCGAAGACGGCACGGGCGAAGCCGAGCCAGGTCGTCTCGCCGGAGCTGGTGCCGTGGTAGACGCCGGCCGGGGCCTCCGCGTCGACCAGCTCGATCAGGCGCGCGGCGAGGTCGGCGGTCCAGGTGGGCTGGCCGTGCTGGTCGTCGACGACGGTCAGCGTCTCGTGCGCGCCCGCCAGTCGCACCATCGTCTTCGCGAAGTTGCCGCCGTGCTCGCCGTAGAGCCAGGCCGTGCGGACGACGTAGCCGCGCTCCGGGTTGGCCTCGAGCACCAGGCGCTCGCCCTCGGCCTTCGTGCGGCCGTAGGCCGAGATCGGATTCCGGGGGTGGTCCTCCGAGTACGGGGTCGTCGCGGAGCCGTCGAAGACGTAGTCGGTGGAGACCTGCACGAGTGCGGCTCCCGTCTCTGCGGTGGCGAGGGCGAGGTTGCGCGCTCCGACGGCGTTGACGCGGGACGCCTCCTCCTCGTCGGTCTCGGCGTCGTCGACGCGGGTGTACGCGGCGCAGTTCACCACGGCGTCGTGTCCCGCGACGGCGGCGCGCACGGCGTCGAGGTCGGTCACGTCGAGGTCGGAGCGGCCGAGGGCGGTGCTGGGGCGGGAGCCGAGGGCCGCGCGCAGGTCGGTGCCGAGCATGCCGGAGGCGCCCGTGAGGAGGAAGGTCACCTCCTCATCATGCCCGAGCGGTCCGTCGGCCGACGGTCGGCGCTCCGGTACGCCGCCGGGTGGCGCAGAGAGGCGTCGCGGGCCCGTGACACGCCGTCGTTACACTGGCGACCGTGCAGATCCGAGAGCTCGACATCCCCGACGTCTACGAAGTGACTCCGCGCCAGTTCCCCGACGATCGCGGGGTCTTCTACGAGTTCTACCGCTTCGACCGCCTGGCCGAGAAGGTCGGGCACCCGCTCTCGCTCCGGCAGGGCAACACCTCCGTCTCACGGCGCGGCACCGTCCGCGGCATCCACTTCGCGCAGATCCCGCCGTCGCAGGCCAAGTACGTCTCGTGCTTCTCCGGCGCGGTCCTCGACTACGTGATCGACGTGCGCGTCGGGTCGCCGACCTTCGGGCGCTGGGAGTCGATCCTGCTCGACGACGTCGACCGCCGCTCCGTCTACATCGCCGAGGGGGTCGCGCACGCCTTCGTGGCGCTGACCGAGGGCGCCGTGGTCTCGTACCTCGTGAACGCCACCTTCGACCCGGTGCGGGAGAAGGGGATCGACCCGCTCGACGAGCAGATCGGCCTGCGCTTCCCGGAGGAGGCCGGCGAGCTGCTCCTCTCGCCGAAGGACACCGACGCACCGACGCTGGCCGAGGCCGAGGCGCAGGGCCTGCTGCCGACCTGGGACGAGGCGCGGGCCTTCTACACGGAGCTCGACTCCGCGTCCTGACCGCCGATCCGGTGGGCGGGCCGCCCGGCGCCGGCCAGGCGGCCCGCCCGATCGGAGCGGATCAGCTCTTCGAGCGCAGGCGCATCAGCGCGACCCGGGCGCCCAGCCCGGCGCGGACCGCCGCGCGGATCGGCGCCTGATACCAGGCCCCGTACTTCTGCGCGAGGTAGAGGTAGGCGCTGCGGTGGTGGACCGCGAGCATCCGCGCCGAGGCCAGGCGGGTGGAGTGCCCGCCGAGGTGGGAGACGACCGCGTCGGCGAGGTAGACGTTGGTCCAGCCGCGCTGTCCGAGCGAGTCGCCCAGCTGGACGTCCTCGAAGTACATGAAGTAGCGGTCGTCGAACCCGCCGATCTCCTCGAAGGCCGTGCGGCGCACCATCACGCAGGCGCCGGAGAGCCAGCCCGCCTCCATCCGGCCGTAGCGGAGGGTCTCGACCGCGCGCGAGCGCCGGTAGGTCGCCGACCACGGGTTGCCGGGCCAGACGTGGGCGAAGACGGCGTGCCCGACGCCCGTGCCGAGCGAGGGCAGAGCGCGGGCGGAGGGGTAGATCGTGCCGTCGGAGTCGAGGATCCGCGGCCCGATCGAGCCGATCCGGTCGTCCGCCGTCGCGGCGGCGTAGAGGGCGTCGATCGAGCCGGGGAGGAAGACCGTGTCCGGGTTGGTCACCAGGATCCACTCGACCTCGGGCCCGAGGCGGTCGACCGCGTAGTTGACGGCCCGGCCGTAGCCGAGGTTCTGCCCGGTCTCGTGGAACTCGACCTGCGGCAGGCGCTCGACGACGCTACGGACGGAGTCGTCCGTGGTCAGGTTGTCGACCACCAGGATGCGCACGTCGTGCTCCGTCGCCTCCGGCACGGACTCGAGGCACGCGCGGAGGACCTCACCCGAGAAGTGGGTGACGACGACGACCGCGATGGGCAACGTCGAGCGGGCGATGGGAGCCTCCGGGTGGTGCGGCGTCGACGGGAGGAGTGCCCCGTCGGAAGAACTCGACGAGGCTAGCACGCGGCTCGAGCGGGGCCCGGGAGCCTGCGGCCCTCAGCGGACGATGTCGACGGGCTCGGTGCTGACGGCCACGGCGGCGGGGGAGACCGTCTCGATCGCGGGCAGCGCATCGTGCGCCGGACGGCGGAAGACGACGAACTTGTACATGCAGAAGTTCCACACCAGTCCCACGAGGACGGCGACGGCCTTGGCGATGTTGATCGCGAGGAAGGCGTTCTCGCCGGAGCTGGGGAGGAAGAGCAGCGAGTTGCCGAAGCGGGTGTCGAAGAAGACCTCGAAGCCGTAGATGATCGCCGACTGCAGGACCAGCGAGCTGAACCCGGTGACGAGGAAGAACTTCGCGAACGTGGCGACCGAGACCCTGCCCGGGTGGCGGAAGACGAAGAAGTGGTTCAGCGCGTACGAGATCGTGATGCCGACCAGGACGGAGAAGACGTTGGCGACGAGGGTCGGCAGACCGAGCAGGAGCACGAGCGTGTTGAGGATGAGGAAGTCGATCGCCGTGTTGGTGCAGCCCGCGATGAGGAAGCGGACCTTCTGCGATTCGAGGAGTCTCTTCATCTGCGGCGCTCTTTCCCGTCCCCCTCTGGCGTCGATGCCCGACCGTCGGGCTCCGACGGGCGTCCATCGGGGCAGGCGAACAAGGGGTGAACCGCCGTGCACTGTCGTCCATCGTAACCGCGGACCCCTGCCGGGCGGTCGAACAGCCGGTGCCATGTTCCTGAGAGAGTGCGCGGACGGGGCGGCGGGCCGCGGGCGCGCTCGGAGGCTCGCGAGCACCGCCTCGTTATACTCGCAGGGCTCTCACCGGTCAGCCGGTGCACCGGAAGAACGGATCCTCCCCGCCTCATGCGCTCCCTCGCCGTCGTCGTCCCCACCTACAACGAAGTCGCGAACATCGCGACGGCGCTGCCGCGGGTCGCGCTCGCGGCGTCCCGCAACCCCGACTTCCACGTGACCGTCGCCGTCATCGACGACAGCTCCCCCGACGGCACCGCGGACCGCGCGCGCGAGCTCGCGGCCGAGCTCGGGTCCGACACCTTCGAGGTCCTCGTGCTCTCGCGCGAGAAGAAGGAGGGGCTCGGCGCGGCGTACATCTGGGCCTTCCAGCACCTCCTCGCGGCCGAGCGCCGCTACGACTACCTGCTGCAGATGGACGCCGACCTCTCGCACGACCCGGACTACATCGACGCCTTCCTCCGCGAGGTTCGCGCGGGCGCCGACTTCGTGGTCGCCTCCCGCTACATCGCGGGCGGGGGCACTCCCGACTGGACGCTCGACCGCAAGCTGCTGAGCGGTGGCGGCAACCTCTACACGCGCCTCTTCCTCGGCTCGAAGATCACCGACTGGACCGGCGGCTTCAACCTCTTCAGCGCGGACCTCCTGCGCACCCTCCACCTCGAGACGATCCGCGCAGCCGGCTACGGCTTCCAGATCGTGCTCAAGTACCGGGCGCTGCGCCGGGCCCGCGGAGTGAAGGAGATCCCGATCGTCTTCCTCGACCGCACGGTCGGCAACTCCAAGATCCCGAGCGACACCCTCCTGAAGAACCTCCTGCTCGTCCTGGCCATCCGGTTCGGCGGGAAGCACCGGTGACGGCGGGTCCGACGGGATCCCCTCGGACCCGGAGGGCCCTCCTCGAGCTCGCCGCCCTCGCCGTCGTCGTCAGCGGGACCCTGCTCGTGCTCGGATTCATGGTCGGCACGCCGTGGCGGCCGCTGCTCTTCCGCGACGGCGACTCGCTGGCGCTGCCGCTGATCCTGCAGTCCTTCGCCGAGGGCCGCCCGGCGGCGTGGGTGATGACGAGCCAGCTCTTCCTCTTCCCCGAGCTCCCCGTCTTCGGCGTCGCGTGGCTGCTGACCGGTGGCGATCCCGCGGCGGCGCTCGCGGTCAACGCCGTGCTCAACGTCGTCCTCCTCTACGGCGTGCTCCGGATACTCGCGCGACGGCTCGTCGCGGACCGGCACCGCCGGCTGCGGCCCGCGGCCGCGCTCGCCGGCATCGCCGTGCTGCTGGTGCTCTGCCTGACGGAGGGCCGCGCGCTCAACAACGAGGGGGCCCTGGCGACCACCTTCCTCCTCACGACCTACTACTACGGCGCGGTGCTCACAGGCCTCGCCGGGCTCGCCGTCGCTCTGGGCGCACTGCGCGAGCGCCGTCCGGCCGCGCGTCCGCTGCTCCTGGTCGGGGCGGCCGTCGCCGCGACGACCCTCTCCGATCCGCTCCTCCTGGTGCAGTTCGTCGGCCCCCTGCTGGTGGTCCTCGTCGTGCTGCTGGTGCTCGCTCTCGCTGCTCCCCGAGCGGTGCTGATCGTCGCGGGCACGGTCCTCGGGGCCGCCGCGCTCGGAGCCGCGCTGCGGGTCCCGCTCGGCTTCCTGATCGGGACCGACGCCGGCGGGTACCTCCGGCTGCCGCTCGCCGGGACGGCCCTGGACGACCTGATCGTGCAGTTCCTGGTGCTGAAGGCGCCGCTGATCGGCAAGCTCGAGGTGGCGCTGCTGGGTCTGCTGCTGCTGGCGGCCCTCGCCGTCGTCGTGGCCGGTGCCGCCCGACTGGCGCGGGGAGCCGCCCTCGACGAGGCGGCCCGTGCGCGCTTCGCGGTGTGCGCGTTCCTGCCGGCGCAGACGGCGGTGCTCCTGGTGGTGCAGGTCTTCACCGGCAGCTCGGTCAGCCGCTACCTGATGCCGATCCCGGTGACCGCGACCGTGGTCGTGATCGCCCTGATCGGCGCCGCGGCGGCGCACCGGCGTGCTGCGGGCGCGCGGCTGGCGCCGGTCGTCCGCGTCGTCGCTCCGCTGGCCGCCGCAGGCCTCGTCGTGGCCGCCGTGCCGGCCACAACGGCGGTCGCCTCGGCGGCGGCCGAGGCGCGATCGGACCCGGACGCCGACTGCCTGGAGCGCTGGATCGACGGCCGCGAGCTCGCGGGCGTCGGCTCGTTCTGGTCCACGCGGCCGCTGGACCTCTACGGGCCGGCCTCGCTGCACGTCCAGCAGGTCAACTTCGACTTCACGGTGCAGCTGTGGATGAACAACCTGAGCGACTACCGCGACCGGCAGTACAGCTTCGTCCTGGCCGACCGCTCGCCCGACTGGGCGGGGCTCGCGCGCGGGACGCTCGGCGCTCCCTCCGATATCGTCGCCTGCGGGGGGTTCGACATCTACGACTACGCGGGCACCGACGGCGAGACCGAGCTGAACCGGATCGTCCAGACCAGCGTGGAGGAGCAGCGCCGTGAGCGCGGCTACTGACGTGCGCGGCCCGCGGACGGCGAGTCGGCGGCGCCGGACGCTCGTCGAGCTCGGATGGGCCCTCGTCGCCGCCCTCGTCTCGGTCGTCGCCGCCGTGCTCGCGCTCGGGATCGGGCCGCAGGACCTGACAGCCCGCTGGACCGTGGGCGGCGACGACCAGATCCTGCACTACACGCTCTTCACCAGCGCCACGCAGGCGTTCCCGTTCGACGGCAACGCGGCGCTCGGCTTCCCCGACGGGTTCAACGCCTTCTTCAGCGCGCAGTTCGACGTCGCCTCCGCCCTCGCCGTGTCGGTCCTGGCCCTCTTGGTGCGCGACGGGACGACGCTCCTGAACGTCTTCTACCTGGGCACGTTCGCGACGGTCGCCGTCACCGGCTACGTGTTCTTCCGCGCTCTCCGCACGCGGCCCTGGGTCGCGGCGTTCTCCGCGGTCCTGCTGTCGCTGCTGCCGTACCACTTCCTCCGGATCGGATTCGGCCACGCGTTCCTCGCCAACTACTGGGCGATCCCGCTCCTGGGCGTGATGGTGCTGATGGTCGCCGGACCGCGCACCGATCCTCTCCGAGCCTGGTCCGAGCGGGGCGCGACGCGGAGGAGCCGCGTACTGCGCTCCGTCGTCCCGGGAGTCGTGCTCGGGCTCCTGGTGGCGAGCACGGGCGGCTACTACTACGTCTTCGCGGTCCTGGTCCTCGGAGCGACCTGGGCGGTGAGCACGGCCGCCGGGCTCCTCTCCCGCGAGCGGCTGCGCGTGCTCGCGGTCTCGTCGGTGCCGATCCTCGCGCTCGGCGTGTTCGTCGGGCTCTCGCTGCTGCTGCTCTCGCTCGACTTCGGGGAGCGCTACAGCCCGTACTTCACGTCGCGGACCGTGGGGGAGTCGGAGGCCTACGCCGGCAAGCTGGTGCTGCTGGGCCTGCCCTGGTCGGGGACCGGGCTGCCGCAGGGGTACGGCCTGCTGAACACCTACGCGGGCCAGTCCGGCGTGGCGCCGACGACGGAGCCGCCCGGGTTCTCGATCCTCGCCAGCGTCGCGCTCCTGATCACGCTCGTGGCGCTCCCGATCACCGCGCTCGGCGGCGGACGGGCGCTCCGTGCGACCGCGGTCGGCCGGTTCTTCTCGGACGCCCGCGTGCGCGTCCTCGCCGTGGCGACACTGGCCGCGCTCCTCTTCTACACGGTGACGGGCCTGGGCGTCGTGGTCTCGCTGGTGGCGGGGCCGACGATCCGTGCGTGGGCGCGGATGTCGATCGTCATCGCGGTCCTCGTCCTCGGCGTGCTCGCGCTCCTGCTCGATCGGATCACGGCCCGTGGCGGTGTCCGGATCCTCGTGGCGGCGCTGCTCGCCGCCGTCGCCGTGGTCGATCAGCTGGCCGGAGTATCGGCCGCGGTGCCGATCGCTCCGACCGACGACTCCGAGATGCGCTCGTTCGTGTCGGAGGCCGACGCGCAGCTGGACGACGGCTGCGGAGTGGTGGAACTCCCCCTGAAGAGCTTCCCCGACAGCGGGCGGATCGGAGCGCTCTCCGACTACGACGAGGCACTGCCCTACCTCGCGACCGAGGAGGGACGCCTCCGCTGGAGCTACGGGGCTGTGGAGGGCACCTACGGCTGGGACGTCTGGGGCGACGTCGACGACCCCGCGGAGTTCGCCGACGCGGTGGCGGGCAGCGGCGCCTGCGCCGTCTACGTGGACACCGCCGGCTACACCGACGACCCCGACGGCTGGCGGGCCTACGTCGAGGCGGCGACGGGGGACGTCGAGCCCGAGGTCGCCTCCGCCTCCGGGCGCTGGCTGCTGTTCACGACCCGGCGCTGATCAGCGGTCGTCGAAGGCCAGCTCGAGCAGGCGCCGGGCGGTGCGGTCCCACCCCGGGATGGGCTCCGGTGCGAGTCGCCGGGGACGGCGCAGCGCCTCTCCGATCGCGGCCGACCACCCGGTGCGGTCCGCCGGGTCGATGAAGACGGCGGCGGACTCCCGCCCGGCGAGCGCGTCGCGGAGGCCGGGGATGTCTGCCGCGAGCACCGGAGTGCCGCAGGCGACGGCCTCGAGGGCGGGCAGGCCGAAGCCCTCGTGCCAGGAGGGCATGGCGACGGCGTCGGCGCCCGTGAGCAGGGCCGGCAGATCCTCGTCGGCGACGTAGGAGGAGGCGAAGCGCACGTCGGCTCCTGCGGCGACCGCGCGGGCGACGGCGGAGTGGACGTCCTCGTTGTCCCAGCCGTCCCCGCCGACCAGGAGCAGGGTGTGGTTCTCCGGCCGCTCGGCCTGCCGGTACGCGTTCACCAGGGTGACGAGGTTCTTGCGGCGCTCGATCGATCCGACGAAGAGCAGGTAGGACCCGAGCCCGTGCTCCGCGCGGACCCGCGCCACCTCCTCCTCGCCGCGGGCATGGAAGAGGTCGGCGTCGATCGTGGTCGGCAGCACGCGGACGCGCGCCGGATCGACGCCCAGAGCGCTCTCGACCTCGGCCGCGGAGGACGGGGTGCCGGTCAGGACCAGGTCGCTGCGCCGGATCCACCGGGGCACGGACCGCGACAGCAGCTCTCGGCGCTCGCGCGGAACGAGCTCGGGCATCACAGCGAAGCAGACGTCGTGCACGAAGGTGATCGAGCGGGAGCGGGCGAGCGGCCAGCTCCGGAAGTTCGGGAAGAAGTAGGCGCCGCGGCCGAGCAGGAGGTCGATCCCCGGCGCGGGCACTCGGGTCAGTGCGCTCCACACCGGCCGGGGCAGCGGCACCGGTCGGACGCGCAGCGTACGGAAGCCGAAGCGCCCGAGCGAGCCCGCCTCACTCGCCGGGACGACGAGGAGCACCTCGACCTCTGCGGCGGTCGCGTCGGTGTCCAGCGCGTGCAGCAGGCCGAGCAGGACGCGGCCGACCCCGGTCAGGCGCGGCGCCGCGAGGGCGGTCGCGTCGACCAGGAGGCGGCGGCGCCGCGCGGTCACGGCCTGCTGAGGCGGACGGTGGAGTCGATGTCGACGACGCCGTCGTGCACGGAGGCCCGCTCGACCGTGAAGGTCGCGGCGACCGGGATCCGCATGGTCTCGCCCTGCGAGAAGGTGGCCGAGGAGGCGTGCACGGCGTAGTTGCCGGCGCCGAGGTGCAGGTCGGGGAGGGTGAACGTGACCGTCATCTCTCCGTCGACCGCGCTCAGCGGCGTGCCGATGCGCTCGGTGTTCGTCCCGAAGACGCGCTGGCCGAGGGGGGTGTCGATGCCCATGCCGATGTTCCAGTCGTCGACCGGGCGGCTGGTGCGCACCGTGACGTCGAACTCGAGGGTCTCGCCGCTGCGGACGACCGTGCCGCCGTGCTCGATCGATCCGCCGCGCAGTCGGCAGCCCAGGATCTCGATGAGCTGGGGGGCGGGCTCGTCCGCGGCCTCGGCGGCCTCGGCCTCGCGCTCCTGGCGGGCGGCCCGACGGTCCTCGAAGCTCTCGCGGAGGACCTGGAGCCCCTCCGAGGTCTCGCCGTCGAAGACGACGGTGCCCTTCTCGAGGACGATGGTGCGGTCGCAGAGCTCGCCGACCTGCTCGAGCGAGTGGGTGACCAGCACGATGGTCTTCCCCGCGCGCTGGAAGGCGCGGATGCGGTCCATGCACTTGCGCTGGAACGGCTCGTCGCCGACGGCGAGCACCTCGTCGACCAGCAGCAGGTCGGGATCGGTGTGGATCGCGATAGCGAAGGCGAGCCGCACGTACATGCCCGACGAATAGAACTTGACCTGGGTGTCGATGAACTCGGCGATCTCGGAGAAGTCGACGATCGAGTCGAACTTGCTGTCCAGCTCGCTGCGCGAGAGTCCGAGGATCGCGCCGTTGAGGTAGACGTTCTCGCGCCCGGTGAGGTCGGGGTGGAAGCCCGCTCCGAGCTCGAGGAGCGCGGCGAGGCGTCCGCGGCGCTCCACGGTGCCGGTCGTCGGCTGCACGATGCCGCCGATGAGCTTGAGGAGCGTGCTCTTGCCCGATCCGTTCGCGCCGATGAGGCCGACGGTCGAGCCCAGTGGGATCTCGAGGTCGACGTCGCGGAGTGCCCAGAACTCGTCGCGGTGCTTGCGCCCGCGGCCGAAGTTGACGATCCGCTCCTTGAACGACTTGTCCTTGCGGATGACGAAGCGCTTGGAGGCGTTGCGCACCCGGACGACGGTCGGGGTGCCGGAGGAGGCGGGCACGGACTCCTGCTTGCTGGTGAGGGTCACGATCAGATCTCCTGGGCGAAGTTGCCCTCGAGGCGGCGGAAGATCCGGTGGCCGATCCACACGAACACCAGCCCGACGACGAGGACGATGAGAAGGCGCAGCTCCATGTCCGGCGGCCACACCTGGGGGGCGATCTCGTTGCCGTCGATGATGCTGACGCGCGAGCCGTCTCCCCAGATCGCGCGCTGGAAGGCGAGGATCGCGTTCGAGATCGGGTTGATCAGGTAGAGCTGCTCGGCCCAGCCGTGGCCCGCTCCGGTGGAGGCGGCGACGACGAAGTTCCACGCATAGACGATGGGGGAGAGCCAGAAGAAGATCTGCAGCCCGACCTCGACGAGGAACTGGACGTCGCGGAGGTAGACGTTGAGGGCCGAGAGGGCCAGGGCCAGCGCGAGGCCGTACACGAGCACGATCGCCAGCGCGGGCACGATGTAGAGGAGCTGGACGCCGAAGATCAGCGAGCCCGTGAGGACGGCTCCCGCGATCAGGACGACGAACTGCACACCGAAGTTGAAGAGGGCCGAGCCGATGGCCGCCACCGGGAAGATCTCCCGCGGCAGGTACACCTTCTTGATCAGTCCGCCGTTGCCGAGGATCGACGTGGTGCCCGCGGTCACGATCTCGCTGAACAGGCCCCAGAGGGTGAGCCCCGAGAAGACGAAGATCGCGAAGTTCGGGACGCCGCGAGAGGCCCCGAGGATCTGGCCGATCGCCACGTAGTAGATGAGGAGCATGATCAGCGGCCGGACGAGGCTCCAGACGAAGCCCAGGCTGCTGTCCTTGTAGCGCGACTTCAGCTCGCGCCCCACGAGCAGGCGGAGCAGCTCGCGGTGCCGCAGGATCTCGGCGAGGGAGGCGACGAAGCCGCCCGAGCCGCCGCCGACGGCCGACGTGGTGCCGGCTATCTGGAACGGCTCGTCGGCGATCGCGCGCGCGCGATCCACAGCTTTGCTGGGCATGGAACTCCAAGCTCTCGGCCTCCGCCGGGCGACGGACCGCATCATTATACGTGCGGCCCACCCTGGAGCCCCCTGGCTGGCGTGCCGGTGCGCGGCGCATGGCGGGTAGTCTTGCTCCCGCTCGCCGACTGAACGACACGAACGAGGTGTTCGCCATGCCCACGCAGCCTTCCGACGTCCCCCTGGACCCGGCGCCGCAGAGCGCTGGGGACCCCGCCCCCGTCCTCGACGGCACGGGCGAGGACGCTCCTCCCGCTCCCGACCCGAGCCTCGAGTCGGCCGTCGGCGACGCCGCTCCCGCAGCCGTCCCGGCGGAGCCCGCGCGCACGTCCGGGGTTCCGGTGGAGCCCCGTCTCGCCGAGCCCGAGTCCCCGGACGAGGAGCTCGCCCGCCTGCGCGCGCAGGTCGACTCCCTCCTCAACGACCCCTTCGACGAGTGGGTCGAGCGGATCCAGGTGGGCGGAGTGACCGCCTCCGGCTTCGAGCGCACCCTCTCCTGGCGGGTGACGAAGCCGCTCCGCCTGGTGCGCACCTTCCAGATCCGCGTCGAGCAGCTCGGGCTGTCGGGCGCCGTCGGCCACAGCGCGCGCTTCGTGAAGCGCCGCCTGTCCGGTCGGGCGCGATGAGCGACCGGTCGCAGATCTCGGCCGCCGGCTCGGCCGCCGCGCGCGCCCACCGCACGGAGGCGATGCTGCAGCGCCTGGAGCAGATCGGCGCGCTCCTCTTCGACGAGGAGCGCCGCGCCTCGCTGCGCACCCGCGGGCCCGGCCCGTACCTCGACGAGGTGGCCCGAGAGATCCGCTTGCGCCAGGACGACGAGCTGACCTGGGTCGCGCTGGTGTCGTTCACGGCCGCGTACCCGACGAGCGAGCTGTTCGACTGGTTCCGCCGCGCCCTCGAGCTCGCCCCCGAGGAGGCGGCGCTGCGCATCTTCCTCGAGGCGGGCTCCCGCACCGCGACCGGGTTCGCCGATCTGGACGCCCGTGTCGAGGTCGTCACCGGGGCCGTCCTGATCGACGTCGACTTCCCCGCCCGCCACGGTCACAACACCGGCGTCCAGCGGGTCGTGCGCCAGACCGTGTCCCGCTGGGATGCCGAGCACGAGATCGTCCCGGTCGCCTGGGTCCACGGATCGATGTCCTTCCGGCGCCTGAGCGCGATCGAGCACGAGCGCGTCGTCGACTGGTCCTCCGCCGGGCGGCGCGACTGGGAGCACGGCGATCCGGAGCGCATCGAGTTCGTCGTGCCCTACCGCAGCGTCGTCGTCATCCCCTCGGTGCCCGACTACAACCAGTGCGGGCCGCTCGCGGCCCTCGCCGAGTACTCCGGCAACGAGGTCGTCGTCCTCGGCCACGACGCCATTCCCGTCGTCAGCGCCGACACGGTGCCGCCGGAGGAGACGGTGCGCTTCGTCAACTTCCTCTCCGTGGTCAAGCACGCCGAGCGCGTCGCCACGGTGAGCGCCGCGGCCGCGCTGGAGTTCGAGGGTTTCGTGCGAGCGCTCCCCGCTCAGGGCCTCACCGGCCCGACCGTCGTCCCGGTCCCGCTGCCCGTGGAGCTCCCGGACGGCCTGCGCTCCGAGGGCCGGAGCGCGTCCGGCCTGCCGCTCGTGCTCTGCGTCGGCAGCCAGGAGCCCCGCAAGAACCATCTCGCGGTGCTGCACGCCGCCGAGGTCCTCTGGCGCGAGGGCCTGCGGTTCCGCGTCCGCTTCATCGGCGGGGCCAACCCGTGGGCGCACCAGGTCTTCGATCCCCGCGTGCGCGAGCTGGTCGCCGCCGGGCGCCCGGTCGAGGTGCTCCGCGGAGCCGACGACGACGTCCTGATCGCGAGCTACCGGGAGGCGCTGTTCCTGGCGTTCCCGTCGCTGCACGAGGGGTACGGCCTGCCGGTCGCCGAGGCGCTGTCGATCGGGCTGCCCGTGCTGACCTCGCGCTACGGCAGCACGGCGCAGATCGCCGAGCACGGCGGATGCGTCCTGATCGACCCGGAGTCCGACGAGGAGATCACCGACGGCATGCGCCGCCTGCTGACGTCGCCGGAGCTCGTCGACGAGCTCCGCCTCGAGGCGGCAGAGCGGCCCGAACGCACCTGGGACGACTACGCCCGGGAGCTGTGGGCCGCCCTGATCGGCCCCTCGGCCCTCATCGAGCACGAGGAGGCGCCCCGTGCGCTCTAAGCAGTACCTGGTCGACCGTCTCGCCACCCTGGTGCGCACCCTGGCCCCCACCGTGGAGCCGCTGGGCAGCGTCGACGCCCTCACCGGACAGCTGAGCGTTCTGCTGCCCGCCCCCACCGACCGCGAGGTCTGGCTGGTGCTCGCCGTCCTCCGCGGCACGCTCCCGCGCCGGGAGGACGTCGTCGACGGCCGCCGCCGGGCCCGGCTGGACGGCACCGCCGGTCTGCTCACCCACGCCGCGTCCACCATCGCCTCGAACCGGGTCTTCGCCCGCTTCCACCACCCCGAGGTCGAGGTGGTCGTCGGCGCGGTCGTCGTCGACGTGCACCACACCGCGCGCACGGGGCTGGCCACGGGCATCCAGCGCGTGGTGCGCCAGAGCCTCGTCCGCTGGACGCGCGACCACGAGATCCTGCTCGCCGGCTGGGACTCGACCCACGAGTCGCTCGTCATGCTCACCCCGGAGCAGAGCCGGAACGCCGTCTCGGGCGACGTGCCCGACGCCGCCGAGGACCGCTCCCGCGTGATCGTCCCGTGGCAGGGCACCTACCTCCTGCCCGAGCTCGCCGTGGAGGACGAGCGGACGTCGCGCGTCTCCGCCCTCGCCGAGTTCAGCGGCAACCGCACGGGCACCATCGGCTTCGACTGCGTGCCGGTCACCACCGCCGAGACGGCGAGCACGGGCATCAGCGCCGCGTTCTCGCGCACGCTCGTCGCCGTGTCGCACATGGACCGCATCGCGACCATCTCCGAGGCGGCCGCGACCGAGTACTCCGGCTGGCGCCACATGCTCGGCAGCGTCGGGATGCAGGGGCCGGACATCCGCCCGATCCTGCTGCCCTCGCAGCCGGAGAGCGTCTCGGACGAGGAGCTGGCCACCGCCGCGCGCTCGCTGGTGACCGGTGACCTCCCGCTCGTCGTCTGCGTCGGCAGCCACGAGCCGCGGAAGAACCACCTGGCGGTGCTCCAGGCCGCCGAGCTGCTCTGGCGCCGGGGCGTTCGCTTCAGCCTGGTCTTCATCGGCGGCAACGCCTGGAGCAGCGCCGAGTTCGAGTACCGACTCGAGGTCCTCGAGGGCCAGGGCCGTCCGGTCCGCTCGCTCTCCAAGATCACCGACGCGCTGCTCTGGAGCGCCTACCGCCTGGCCCGGTGCACCGTGTTCCCCTCGATCAACGAGGGCTACGGTCTCCCGATCGTGGAGTCGATCTCGGTCGGCACCCCGGTCGTGACCTCCGGATTCGGCAGCATGCACGAGGTCTCCGCCTCGGGCGGCGCGCTGTTCGTCGATCCGCACGACGACCACGACATCGCCGCGGCCCTCGAGCGGCTGCTGACCGACGACGAGCTGCACGCGCGGCTCTCGACGGAGGCGCTCGCGATCGACGGCGGCACCTGGGACGAGTACGCCGCCCGCGTCTGGTCGTACCTCGTCGAGGGAGACGGCGTCGACGAGCGGGCCCGGGCCGAGCAGTCGGACGCGACCGCCTAGGCGTCCTCGATACACCGCGTGCAGAAGGCCCCCGCTCCAGGAGCGGGGGCCTTCTGCACGCGGTGCGCGCGGCTCAGCGGGAGCGGCGCGCCAGCTCGAGGTCGTTCTCGACCATGCGGGCGACGATCTCCTCGAAGCCGACGGTGGGCGCCCAGCCGAGCACCTCGCGAGCCCGGGAGGAGTCGCCGCGCATCTCGGGTGCGTCCACGGGGCGCGCGAACCGCGGGTCGATCGTGACCCGCTGCTCCCAGTCGTCGACGCCGGCCGCGGTGAAGGCGGCACGGACGAAGTCGCGGACCGAGTGCGCGACTCCGGTCGCCACGACGTAGTCGCCCGCCTCCTCGGCGCGCGAGGCGCGCACGAGGGCGTCCACGTAGTCGGGGGCCCAGCCCCAGTCGCGGCGCGCGTCGAGATTGCCGAGCGAGAGCTCCGACTCGGCGCCCGTCGCGATCGCCGCGACACCGGCGGTGATCTTGCGGGTGACGAAGCCGAGCGGCCGACGCGGCGACTCGTGGTTGTAGAGGATGCCGGACGAGGCGTGGAGCCCTCGGCCGCGGTAGACCGCGACGAGGTGGTGCGCGAACGCCTTCGCGGCTCCGTAAGGCGAGACCGGGCGGATCGGGGTCCGCTCGGTCTGCGGGTTCTCGGTCGCGGCCCCGAAGATCTCGGAAGAGGAGGCCTGGACGAAGCGGACCTCGCGGCCCGCCGACTCCTGGAGCGACAGCGAGGCCTCCAGGAGCGCGGCGACCGCGGTGCCGGTCACCTCCGCCGTGAGCACGGGCTCCTTCCACGAGAGCGCGACGGAGGAGAGGCCGGCGAGGTGGAAGACCGTGTCCGGCCGCGCCTCCGCGACGATACGGCCGAGGCCGGAGGCGTCGCGGAGATCGCCCTCGAAGGCGCGGACGGCGGCGGGAAGAGCGGCGTCGTCGGTCCCGCGCACGAGCGCGGAGACCTCCCAGCCGTCGGCGAGCAGGCGCTCGACGAGGTAGCCCCCGTCCTGACCGCTCGCTCCGGTGACGAGAGCGGCAGGCATGACTACTTGATCAGCGCGGACTGCTCGGCGAGGTCGTTCTCGACCATCATCGCCACGAGCTCGGGGAACGAGACCTTCGGCTCCCAGCCGAGGACGTCGCGCGCCTTCGCCGGGTCGCCGATCAGCAGGTCCACCTCGGCGGGACGCATGAACGCGGGGTTCTGGGTCACGTACGGGGTCCAGTCCTCGATGCCGACGTGGTTGAAGGCGATGTCGAGGTACTCGCGGATCTCGTGGGTCTCGCCGGTCGCGACCACGTAGTCGTCGCCCTCGGGCTGCTGCAGCATGCGCCACATCGCGTCGACGTAGTCGCCGGCGAAGCCCCAGTCGCGCTTCGCGTCGAGGTTCCCGAGCTCCAGCGTCTCCTGGAGGCCGAGCTTGATGCGGGCGACCGCGAGGCTGATCTTGCGGGTGACGAACTCCGGGCCGCGGCGGGGCGACTCGTGGTTGAAGAGGATGCCGGAGGAGGCGTGCATGCCGTACGACTCGCGGTAGTTGATCGTCATGTAGTGGCCGAAGACCTTGGCCACGCCGTAGGGCGAGCGCGGCCAGAGCAGCGTCTCCTCGCTCTGCGGGACCTGCTGGACCTTGCCGAACATCTCGGAGGAGGAGGCCTGGTAGAACTTCACGCGCGACATGTCGGAGCCGGCGTAGAGGCGGGTCGCCTCGAGGATGTTGAGCACGCCCTTGCCGGTCACATCGGTGGTGAGCGACGCGTTCTCCCACGAGTAGGCGACGAACGAGATCGCACCGAGGTTGTAGACCTCGTCGGGCTGGGCGGCGGCGAGCACGCGCACGAGGCTCGACACGTCGGTGAGGTCGCCGGTGAGCAGGGTCACCTCGGGCACGGTGCGGCGGACCAGCTCGTACTTGGGGTTGTTCTGCCCGCGGACGAGCCCGAAGACCTCGTAGCCCTTCGAGAGGAGGAGCTCGGCGAGGTAGAGGCCGTCCTGGCCGGTGATTCCGGTGATCAAAGCGCGGGGCACGTGGTGGTCCAATTCGTCGGGGTCGATGACAGCGGGACACATACTACCCACGGGCACGGCCGGGCGCCGGGAGCGGTGCGGCCCGCCGGTATCCTGGCCGGGCTTCGGACCGATTGGACGCCATGCCGGAACTCCGCCCCGTCACGCTCGCCGTGCTCACCGTCGACCCGGGCGGGATGGGCGGCGGCGAGACCTACGCGCGCGCGCTCACGCGCCTCCTGGCGCCGCGGCCGGGGGAGGAGGGGCCCGACGTGCAGGTGCTCGTCCCCGAGAACGCGCGCGGCTTCAGCGAGGGCGTGCCCGAGGTCGTGGCCGAGGGGGTCGTCAGCGGGGCGGGCCACCGCCGCCGGGCCGTGGGGATGCTCCAGGCGCTCCTGCGCACGCCGAGCCTGCGCCGGCGCCTGGGCCGGGACGCGGTGCTCTACTTCCCGTTCACGGTCCCGCTCCCGTGGCCGTCGCGGCGGCAGGGGCACGTGCAGATGCTGTTCGACCTGCAGCACCGCGACCTCCCGCACCTCTTCCCCCGCGTCGAGCGCGTCTTCCGCCGGCTCGCCTACGAGGCGACCGCTCGCCGCGCCGACGCGGTCATCACCATCAGCGCCTTCACCAAGGGGCGGATCGTCGAGCTGCTGGGCATCCCGGAGGAGCGGATCCACGTGTCGCATCTCGGCGTGGACACCCGGCGCTTCGTCTCGAATCTGGGGACACGCGAGGACTTCGTCTTCTACCCGGCGCGCGCCTGGCCGCACAAGAACCACGCCCGCCTGTTCGAGGCGGTGCGCCTGCTTCGGGAGGAGGGGCACGCCCTCCGCCTCGTGCTGACAGGAGGGGATCTGGACCGCCTCGGCCCGCTGCCGGACTTCGTCGAGTGGCGCGGCCACGTCACTTCGGAGGAGCTCGCCGACCTCTACCGCCGAGCCGCGGTGCTGGCGTTCCCGAGCCTCTACGAGGGCTTCGGCCTCCCGCCGATCGAGGCGATGGCGTCGGGATGCCCGGTCGCCGCCTCCGACGCGGGCTCGCTCCCGGAGATCTGCGGGGACGCCGCGGTCTACGTCGATCCGCTCGAGCCGCGCTCGATCGCGGACGGGATCCTCGAGGCGATCGAGCGGACCGGCGAGCTCGGCCCGCTCGGCGTCGAGCGTGCCCGGTCCTTCAGCTGGGAGCGCTGCCGGGAGGAGCACCTCGCCGTGCTCCGCCAGGTGGCGCGGCGGCGCGGGCGCTGAGGAGTCCGGTCAGTCCCGCGGGTGCAGGAGCCGACGCCAGCTCAGTCCCTGGGCCGCGCGCATCGCGCAGAGCACCACGAGCAGCCAGCCGGCGTCGAGCAGGATCGAGCTCTCGGCCAGCGCGGTGACCATCAGCACGGTCAGCACCAGCACCGGCCAGACGTGCACGACCGCCTTGCGCTCGGAGGCGATCAGCCAGGAGCGCCAGAGCGCGAGGCCGATCAGCACGACGAAGAGGACCACCCCGACCGCGCCGACCTGCAGGGCCACGTCGAAGAGCGCGTTGAGGCTCGACGAGTGCGGGCGGCCCGAGAGGTAGTCGATGGCGGTGAAGGGGTAGAGGTCGGGCCGCCAGTAGCCCACCCAGCCCCAGCCGACGATCGGAGCGAGGTCCGTGAAGCGCCAGACCTGCTGCCAGAGCCGCAGCCGGAACTCGAACTCGCTGCCCGCGTTCAGCAGCTCGATCACCCGGTAGCGCAGGAGCCACACGGTGAGGGAGGCCGCGGCGGCGACGCCGAGCACCGCGAACTGCCGCCGACGGCGGTGGGTGCCGTCGCCGTGGCGCACCCAGCGCAGAGCGAGGGCGACGACGACGGCCACGGCGAGCACGCCCGCGCTCACGGCGGAGCGCGTGAAGAGGAGGGTGACCGCGGCGAGGGCGAGCGAGGCGACGGCCGGCCCGCGGGCGACGGAGCGGGTCATCAGCTCCACCGAGAACGTCACGATCGCCAGCAGGCAGACCAGCCCGAGCTGGTTGCGCGTGCCGACGAGTCCCTGGACCGGCCCGCCGACCGCGAGCAGGCCCTCCACGCCGAGGAAGCGCAGCGGCTGGTCGATCAGCACCCCCGAGAGCACCTCCACGGCCAGCGAGGCGATCAGCACGACCCGCAGCACGTCGCCGACCGAGCGGATGATCTGGATGATGTCGCGCGTGAGGCCGATCGCGATCGCCAGGAACGCCAGGGCGAACTGGTAGACGACGCTCGAGACCGTGGCCCAGGTGTAGTCGCTCCACAGCACGCTGAGCGCGATCCAGCCGAGGAACACCAGGATGCTCGTAGGCAGCAGGCCCTCCCAGTCGAGCCGCCCGCGCCGCAGGACGAGCATGACCGCGGCGAGGGCGGTGAGCGTGGCGACGGCGGCGATGTAGCCGGGCCAGCCGAGGAGCCCGCGGACCGCCGGGGCGCAGAGGACGGTGACGAGAGTGGTCTGCGCGAGGGCCGCCGCGAACTGCGGGGACGCCGTCGCGTCGGCGAGGGGGAGCGGGGTCGTGGCGAGGACCTCGGGCGTCTCGGTCGCCGGTCGCTTGGTCTGCACCGCGAAGAGGACGAGGAGCAGCCAGCCTCCCTCGATGAGGATCCGGCTCTCGAACAGCGACTGCGCCAGGAGGGCGACCACGATCAGCAGCGGAGCGAGGCTGACGGCCGTGTAGGGGAGGGTCGAGGTCGCGTCGCGCCGCGGGCGGTCGACCGCGCGGAACCAGGAGCGCCACAGCGTCGAGACAGCGAGCGCCGCGAAGAGGACGAGGCCGACCGCTCCGAGCTGGAGGGCGACGTCGAGCCAGGCGTCGTGGGCCTGCAGGTAGAGCACGCCCTTGCGCTCGGCGAGGGTGTCGAACGGGGCGGCCCAGGGAGCCCAGTAGCTGACCCAGCCCCAGCCGAGGACCGGGCGCTGCAGCGTGAGCGCGATCACCGAGTCCCAGATGTCGAGGCGGCCCGTGGCGTCCTCGCTCTTGCCGAGCAGGCCGAGGAGGGCGCCCCAGCCCGCGGCGCCTCCGGCGACGGCCGCCACCGCCAGCCCCGCGGCGGTCAGGTAGACGGGACGCCGGCGGGACTCGCCCCTCCGGCGAGCCCAGAGCGCGAACGCGGCCGCGAGGACGACGGCGACGAGGCAGAGCAGGACGGTCGCCGAGCGGGTGAGCAGGAGGGTCGCGACGAACAGGGCGACCCAGACCGCTCCCCACCGGCGCCGGACCGAGTGGGCCGCCAGCTCGATCGCGATCACGATCAGGCCGAGCAGGGCGAGGAAGCCGAGGAGGTTGCGGTTGCCGACGATCCCCTGGACGGGCTCGCCGGTGAAGAGGGCGGCCTGCGACCAGTAGAAGGCGTCGGGCGTCGGTCCGTCGGCGGGAGGCTCGACGCCGAACGGCAGGACGGGCTGCCGCACGACGACCGCGATCACGAGCTCGAAGAGGAGCGACAGGCCGACGGAGAGGCGCAGGGCCCGTCCGAGAGCCGTGAGCAGCTCCCGGCTGCTCAGCGTGACGGCGAGGACGACGCCGCCGAGCGTCGTCGTGAGCTGCGCCGTGACTCCGATCGCGCTCGCTCCCGGATAGGCGGACCACAGCAGCGAGAGCACCGCGAGCCCGAGGAAGAGGACCAGCGACTTCGGCGTGCGGGCCCAGCGCAGGCGGGGGCGGGCGCGGACAAGCACGGCGATCGAGGCGCCCAGGAGCACCGCGACGACGACGCCCCAGCCCCACCATCCGGCGAGGTTCCGCAGCGACTGGCCGGCCAGCAGCACGGCCAGCACCGCCACCGCGAGCGCTCGGGGAGCGGCGGGGGCGGCGCGTCGGATCATGGCGACCAGTCTAGGGAGCGGGGGCGGCGCGGCGGCGTGCCGGGCGCGCAGCCGCACCCTCCCCGGCCGGGGAGGCTCAGACGAACGCAGCGGTGCCGGTGATCGAGCGGCCGACGATCAGCGTGTTCATCTCGCGGGTGCCCTCGTAGGAGTAGAGGGCCTCCGCGTCGGCGAAGAAGCGGGCGACGCCGTAGTCGAGGACGATGCCGTTGCCGCCCATCACCTCGCGGCACCAGGCGACGGTCTCGCGCATCCGGGCCGTCGCGTAGGCCTTCGCAAGGGCGGAGTGCTCGTCGCGCTGCTCGCCGGCGTCGAGCATCTCGGACACGCGGGTCGCCAGGGCGATGCTGGCCGTGATGTTGCCGATGCTCTTGACCAGGAGGTCCTGCACCAGCTGGTGCCCGACGAGCGGCTTGCCGAACTGCACGCGCTCCTTCGCGTAGCGCAGCGCCGCGTCGTAGGCGCCGATCGCGACGCCGATGGCCTGCCAGGCGACCTCGGCGCGGGTGAGCCGGAGCACCTTCGCGGTGTCGCGGAACGAGTTCGCGCCCTGCAGGCGCAGCGACTCCGGGACGCGGACGCCCTCGAGCACGATGTCGGCGTTCTGCACCGTGCGCAGGCTCTGCTTGCGCGCGATGGCGGTGGCGCGGTAGCCCGGTGTCGAGGTGGGGACGAGGAAGCCCTTCACCTGGCCGTCCTCCGCGTCCTTCGCCCAGATCACGGTCACGTCGCTGAAGGTCGCGTTGCCGATCCAGCGCTTCTCGCCGTCGAGGATCCAGTCGTCGCCGTCCCGGCGGGCGGTGGTGCGCAGGCCCTGGGCGGAGTCGGAGCCGGAGTGCGGCTCGGTGAGGCCGAAGGCGCCGACGACCTCGCCCGAGGCGAGCTTCGGCAGCCACTCGGCGCGCTGCTCCTCGGAGCCGGCGACGCCGATCGTGCCCATCACCAGGCCGTTCTGCACGCCGACGTAGGTCGCGATGCCCGCGTCCACCCGGCCCAGCTCGAGTGCCACCCAGCCGCGGAACACGGCGGAGTTCTCGATCGCGCGGGTCTCGGGCCAGGAGAGGCCGATGACGCCGGTGGCGTGGATCGCGGGGATCAGCTGCCGCGGGAACTCCGCGCGCTCCCAGTACTCGTCGGCGATCGGCCGCACCTGCTCCTCGAGAAACGCGCGGACGCCGACCAGCAGCTCCTTCTCGGCGGGCGTGAGCGCCGCCTCGAACCCGTAGAAGTCGGCCCCCAGGGTCTCGAAGGTCGTGCTGTCCATGCTCTGTGCTCCCTCGCTCGTCGGATGCGGCACGGCGACCGCTCCGACGGCGACAGTGCTGCGACTCCCAGCGTACGAAGCGCGCCTGCGAGTGCCGCGTCCTCTGGCGGAGAGCACCAACAGGCGGGCCCTCCTCCCGGGCCCGCGTTGTGGATCCTGCTAGCGTCGCAGCGGAGCGGCCCCGGCGCGTCCGGCTGAGCGGCTCGGACCCACCCCTCGGACGGAAGGCCAGCGCTCCCGTGTTCATCCCGATCGGCAACACCCCCCGCGACTACGCCTGGGGCTCGCTCACCGGCATCTCGGAGGCCCTCGGCACCGCGCCCTCCGGCGCCCCCGAGGCCGAGCTCTGGCTCGGCGCGCACCCGGGCTCGCCCGCGCGCATCCTCGACCCCGCCTCGGTCGGCGCCGGCACGCTCGCCGAGTGGATCGCCGAGCACCCCGAGGCGGCGCTCGCCGGAGTGGAGGGGTCGGTCGATCCGGTATCGGGCGCTCCCCGTCTGCCGTTCCTGCTCAAGATCCTCGCGGCGGGCGGGCCGCTGTCGCTCCAGGCCCACCCCTCGTCCGAGCGGGCCCGGCGCCGGTTCGTCGAGGAGGAGGAGGCCGGCATCCCGCGGGACGCCGCCGATCGCAACTACAAGGACCCGTTCCACAAGCCCGAGCTGATCTACGCGCTCAGCGAGACCTTCGACGCGCTCTGCGGCTTCCGTGAGCCGGCGGACGCCCGGGCGCTGCTCGCCGAGCTGGCCGGGCGCGCCCCAGCGGAGGAGGCGGCCGCGATCGCGCGGTTCGCCCGGACGCTCGAGGGCGAGCCCTCGGAGGTCCTCCGCGGCGCCGTGTCGTGGCTGCTCGCCGACGGCGACCGTGCCGAGGTCGCCGCGCTGGTGTCCGCGGTCGTCGCGGCGTCCGCGGGCGACGACCGCCTCGAGACGACCACGGTCCGGGACCTGGCCGAGAGCTACCCGGGCGACCCCGGAATCGTGCTCTCGCTCCTGCTCAACCGCGTCCGCCTCGCCCGCGGCGAGGTGCTCTACCTGCCCGCAGGCAACATCCACGCCTACCTCGCGGGCACGGGCGTGGAGCTGATGGCCGCCTCCGACAACGTGCTGCGCGGGGGCCTCACGCCCAAGCACATCGACGTGCCCGAGCTGGTGAGCGTGCTCGAGTTCTCGCCGCTGCCCGTGCCCTACCTCCCGGCCGAGCAGGCCGGACCGGGCGTGCGCGTCTACCGTCCGGACGTCCCCGACTTCGTGCTCGCCGTCGTGGAGCCGGAGTCGGAGACGCCGGCCCGCGTCGCCCTGCACGGACCCGCCATCGCGATCGCGACCGAGGGCTCGTTCTCGCTCGAGGGCGCCGAGGGCTCGGTCCGCGTCGAGCGCGGCGGCAGCGTGTTCGTGACCCCGTCGGAGGGCACTCTCGCCGTCACCGGACGGGGCACGCTCTTCGTCGCGACGGTCTGATCCCTCCAGCGATCCCGGTGCCGGCCGCTCAGGCGGCGAACGTGCGGCGGTAGGCCGCCGGCGTGGTCCGCAGGACGCGCGTGAAGTGGTGGCGCATCACCGCAGCCGTGCCGAAGCCGACCCGCGCGGCGACCGCCTCGAGGGTCAGCTCCGTCTCCTCCAGCAGCACCTGCGCCCGGAGGAGGCGCTGGCGGGTGAGCCAGGCGAGCGGAGTCGTGCCGAGGTCGGCCCGGAAGCGGCGCGCGAAGGTGCGGGGGGCCAGCAGGGCCCGACGGGCCAGCGCCTCGATCGAGAGGTCCTCGTCGAGGTGCTCCAGCATCCACTCGGTGACCTCGGCCAGCGAGTCCGCGCGCGCCTCGGGAACGGGGGTCCGCAGGTACTGCGCCTGCCCGCCGTGGCGCTGCGGGGGTACGACCATCCGCCGGGCGACGACGCTCGCCGCCGTCGCGCCCAGCTCCTCGCGCACCACGTGCAGAGCCGCGTCGATGCCGGCCGCGGTGCCCGCGCTCGTCACGATGCGCCCCTCCTGCACGTAGAGGACCTCCGGGTCCACCGTGACGGAGGGGAAGCGCCGGGCGAGCTCCGCGGCGTGCATCCAGTGGGTGGTCGCGCGCCGACCGTCGAGCAGGCCCGCCTGCGCCAGGGTGAAGGCCCCGCTGCAGACGCTGAGGATCCACGCGCCGCGCTCGTGAGCCTCGCGGAGGAGGTCGAGCACCCGCTCGTCGGCGGGCCCGCGGCCGTGGGCGGGGACGGCGATCAGGTCCGCGTCCCGGGCCGCGTGGAGACCATCGGCGATCAGCAGGTCGAATCCGAGGCTCGTCCGGACGGGGCCCGGATCGGGAGTGGCGATCCGGAAGTCGAGGGCGGGACCTCCGTCGGCGCCGCGGTCGATCCCGAACACCTCGCAGACGACCCCGAACTCGAACGGCGCGAGGCCGGGCAGGGCGAGGAGGGCGACGGAGCGGAGCACGGCGGCAGGATATCGCCACCCGTCGTCATTCGGCCTATCCGCGCCGTCGATCCCCGCCGCTAGGGTGTCTTCCGGCGCGCGGAGTTGCGGGCCCGCACCGAGGAGGATCCACATGGCATGGCTGGTCACCGGGGGAGCCGGATACATCGGGGCGCACGTGGTGCGCGCGTTCTCGGAGCAGGGCATCGACCCCGTCGTCCTCGACGACCTCTCCTCGGGGCACGCGTCGTTCGTGCCCGAGGGCGTCCCGTTCCATCAGGGATCGATCCTCGACGAGGCCCTGCTCGACCGCGTGCTCGCCGAGCACGACATCGAGGGCGTCGTCCACGTCGCCGGGTTCAAGTACGCCGGAGTCTCGGTGCAGCGCCCCCTGCACACGTACGAGCAGAACGTCACCGGCACCATGCGCGTGCTGGCGGCGATGGAGCGCGCCGGTGTCTCCTCGATCGTCTTCTCCTCGAGCGCTGCCGTCTACGGCGCGGTCGACGTCGAGATCGTCACCGAGGACACCCCCAAGAGCCCGGAGTCGCCCTACGGCGAGTCGAAGCTGATCGGCGAGTGGCTGCTCGCGGACGCGGGGCGGGCGCACGGCGTCCGGCACGCCTCCCTGCGCTACTTCAACGTCGTCGGGTCCGGCTACCCGGACGTCTACGACACCAGCCCCCACAACCTCTTCCCCCTCGTCTTCGAGGCTCTGCTGGACGGCCGCACGCCCCGGATCAACGGCGACGACTACCCGACGCCGGACGGCACCTGCGTCCGCGACTACATCCACGTCGCCGACCTGGCGCTCGCGCACGTCGCCGCGGCGCGCCGCCTGGCCGCCGGCGAGCCGATCGACCCGGTCTACAACCTGGGCAGCGGATCCGGGGCCTCCGTCGGGGAGATCATGCGCGCGATCGCCGACAGCACCGGCATCGCCTTCACGCCCGAGGTCGCCCCGCGGCGGCCGGGCGATCCGCCCCGCATCGTCGCCTCCGGTGAGACGGCGGCCCGCGACCTGGGCTGGGAGATGCGGCACACCGTCGCCGAGATGGTGGAGAGCGCCTGGCGCGCACGGAGCGCCGCGACCGCCTGATCGGATCTCACGTTCGCGACACGCCGGTGTGTCGTGAACCCTCCACGGCGGGTTGAGGGTTTATGGTCCGCGACTTGACCTGAGCGAATGACACCGCTGTAATTACCTAGGCAGCGGCTCCGGGAGGAGCGGCCGCCGATCATCGGTTCGCAGGCGGGGTAGGAGACGGCATGACGCTTCCGGAACAGCACTCCGGAGTCCCCGAGGACTGGTTCGTCGATCCGGTCCGTCTGGGCGTGCCCGGGGTCCGACCCGGGATCGACACCGCGACCGAGGCGCCGGGGGGCGCGCTCTCCTGGCAGGTCGACTCGCTGTGCGCGCAGACCGATCCCGAGGCCTTCTTCCCCGAGAAGGGCGGCTCGACCCGCGACGCCAAGAAGATCTGCACCTCGTGCGAGGTCCGGGCCCAGTGCCTCGAGTACGCGCTCGAGAACGACGAGCGGTTCGGCATCTGGGGCGGCCTCTCCGAGCGCGAGCGCCGGAAGCTGCGCCGCCGGGCCTAGTCCCCTCCTCGCCGCGACCCGACCGACGGGGCGGCGAGCCGCAGGCGGGCGGCGCGGCGGCATCGCTTAGGGTGGTCCGCGATGTATCCACGAGTCACCGCCGTCCTCGTCGCGCGCAACGGCGCGGCCTATCTGGAACGAACCCTCGCGGCTCTGCGGGCGCAGACCCGTCAGCCCGACGCGACGGTGTTCGTCGACGGAGGCTCGAAGGACACGACCGACGAGCTCCTCGCGTCCTGGGGTCCGACGCAGCTCGTGCAGGTCGCCGAGCACCTCCCCTTCGGCCAGGCCGTGGCCCGCGCGGTCCGCGTGATGCAGCCGCCGGCCGGAGAGGACGAGTGGCTGTGGCTGCTCGCGCAGGACTCCGCCCCCGAGTCCGGCGCCCTCGCGGCGCTGCTGGGAGCCGTCGAGGTCGCCCCCTCCGTCGCGGTCGCCGGGCCCAAGATCATGGACTGGACGCGCTCCGGCTACATCCGCAGCTACGGCGAGTCGATCACCAAGCACGGCACGACCGTCCACCTCGTCGAGGACGAGCTCGACCAGGGCCAGCACGACTCCACGCCCGACGTCCTGGCCGTCGCCGCCGGCGGCATGCTCGTGCGCCACTCCCTCTGGGAGGAGCTCGGCGGCTTCGACCCCGGCCTGCCGGTCGTCGACGACGCGCTCGACTTCTCGATCCGCACCCGGCTCGCCGGGCACCGGGTCAGCCGCGTGCCGGACGCCCGCGTCACCACCGCCCGCATCGGGCTGCAGCGCCCCGACGGCCGCCGCATCGACAGCGGGGAGCGGCGCCGCGCGCGCCAGCACCGCACCGCGCAGCTGCACCGCCGGCTCGCCTACGCGCCCGTCGCGCTCCTCCTCCTGCACTGGCTCTCGCTCGTCCCCCTGGCGATCGGCCGCGCGGTCGTGCGCCTGCTGCGCAAGCAGCCCGGGCTGGTCGGAGGAGAGCTGCTCGCGGCCCTCGTCGTCGCCTTCGGGGGGACGAAGGTGCTGCGGGCCCGCACGGTGCTGCGCTCGTCGAAGAACGTGGGCTGGAAGGCCGTCGCGCCGCTGCGCATCCCGCTGGACGTGGTGCGGCAGCTGCGCTCGGTGCGCCACGACGCCGTGCGCGTGCAGGCCGGGCGGGACCGCCATCCGCTGCACTTCTTCCAGGGCGGGGGAGTGTGGGTCGTCCTCGTCGCCGCGCTCGCCGGCCTGGTGATCTACACGCCGCTCCTCGCTGCTCCCGCGCTCAGCGGTGGCGGTCTGCTGACGCTCTCGCCGACCGTCGGCGAGCTCTGGCGCAACGCGGCCTACGGCTGGCGCGACCTCGGCTCAGGGTTCATCGGCGCGGCGGACCCGTTCGCCGCCGTCCTCGCCGTGCTCGGCTCGCTGACCTTCTGGTCGCCCAGCTACTCGATGGTGCTGCTCTACCTCGTCGCGCTCCCCGCTGCCGCCCTCGGCGCCTGGCTGATGATCGCGCGGCTCACCCCGCGCGCGACCGCCCGCGCCGCCGGAGCCCTCGTCTACATCCTCGCTCCCGCCTTCTTCGCCGCGCAGGCCGACGGGCACCCCGCCCCGCTGCTGGTGCACGTGCTGCTTCCCTGGCTCTTCTTCGCCGGGTTCGGCGCGTACCGCTCCTGGTCCGCCTCCGCGAGCGCCTCGATCCTGGCTGCGGCCGTCGTCGCGTGCGCGCCGGTGCTGGCCGTGCCGCTCCTGGTGATCTGGCTCGTCGTCGTCGCCACCTCAGGGCGGCGGATCGGCCGCTTCCTCGGCCTGCCGATCCCCGCGGCCGTCCTCCTCTTCCCGCTGGTGGTCGCCCGCGCACCGCGGGGCGACTGGCTCGGCGTCCTCGCGGATCCGGGCGTCCCGCTGCCCTCCGCGCAGTCGGACCTCGTCGCGCTGCTCGCCGGCTTCCCGGCCGGTCTGCCCGACGGATGGCTCGCGTTCCTCGGCGGTCTGGGGATCGGCGCCTCCGCCGCCCCGCTGGTCACGGCCGTGCTCGTCGTGCCGCTGATCGTCGCGGCGCTGGCCGCCCTCCTCCTCCCGAACAACCTCTCGGCCCTCGGCGGCGTCGGCGTCGCGGCGGCGGGTCTCGTGACCGCCTCGCTCGCCCAGGGCGTGCAGGTCGCGACCACCGGCTCCGAGGCGGTCTCCGTCTGGAGCGGCACCGGTCTCAGCCTCTACTGGCTCGGCCTGGTGATCGGCGCGTCGCTCTCGCTCGCCGCCGTGCGCTCCGTGCGCGTGGTGCCGGCGCTCGTCGTCACGGCCGCGGCAGCAGCACTGGTCGGTCCGCTCGCGGTGGCCTTCCCGTCCGGCGCCGGCACGTCCGTGTCGACCACGTCGGACCGCTCGCTCCCTGCCTACGTGGCGGCCGAGGCCCGGAACGACCCGCGGGTGGGCACGATCGTGCTCGTCCCGCAGGCGGACGGCGGCGTCCTCGCCCGGCTGGAGCGCGGAGCGGGCGCGACCCTCGACCAGCAGTCGACCCTCGCGAACACCGGCGCCGAGAGCACGGACGCGATCGACGAGCTGGCGGGCAACCTCGTCTCGCGGACGGGCTACGACGTCCCCTCCGCGCTCGAGAGCCTCGGCGTGCGCTTCGTCGTGCTGACCGAGCCGGCCGGCACCCAGGTCGGCGACGCGGCCGCCGCCGTGCGCGCGCGGGCGGCCGTCTCCCTCGACGGCAACGCGGCGTTCTCGGCCGTCGGCGACACCCGCTACGGGCTCCTCTGGACGGCCGTCGACACCGAGGGGACCCGCACCGAGGCCGCTCCGTCCGGCGTGGTCGGGCCCTTCGGGATCGCCTACACGATCGCCCTCCTCCTCGTCTTCGTCGTCGCCCTCCTGCTGGCGGTGCCCACCGGGCTCTCGCTCGAGCGGGGCCGCTCCAGCGGCGCGGTCGCCGGGATCGACGACGAACCGGGCGAGGCCACCGGCCAGTTCGACGACGGGAACGACGATGTCTGACCCCGCCGACCAGGAGAAGCAGATGCCCGAGTCCTCCGCCCGCCGCTCCCGCGCGGAGCGCCGCGCCGATCGCGCCGCGGCCTCGACGCCCGATCGCGCACCCTCGGCCGCCCGTCGGCGCCGGACGGCCCTGCGCGGTGCGGTGGGCGCGGCCGGAGTCGTGATCGCCGCGGCCGCCGTGGTCGTGCCCCAGCTCCTCCCGTCCCCCCTGGTCTCGAGCGCCGCGGAGGGCGTCGTCGTGACGCCCGTCGCGGCCGACAGCTCGCTGGTCTGCGGCGGCGATCTGATCGACGCCGGAGAGCCGGAGCAGCTGCGTGCCCTCGACGGCGCGGCGACCGCGGTCCGGCCCGAGGGCTCCACCTCGGACCCCACGGTCCTCGACGAGGACGACGTCGCCGCACCGGGCACCGGCATCACCGGTCTGAGCGTGCCCGCGGGCTCCGACCCCGCTCCCGGCGGAGCCACCGTCCAGGGCATCGGCACGGACACCCTCTCCGGACTGTCGGCCCGCGCCTGCGCCGAGCCCTCGGCCGACAGCTGGCTCGTGGCCGGCTCGACCGACGTCGGGCGCACCTCCGTGCTGATCCTGGCGAACCCGAGCGAGGTCGCCTCCACCGTCGACCTCACGCTCTTCTCCGAGACCGGCACCGTCCAGGCCACCGGCGCCACGGGCATCGTCGTTCCGGCCGGAGCGGTCCGCGCGCTCCCGCTCGCGGGGCTCGCCCCCGGGGTCGTCCAGCCCGTCGTGCACGTGACCGCCCGGGGCGGCGAGGTCGCCGCGAGCATGCAGAGCAGCGCCATCTCCGGCCTCACCCCGGAGGGCGTCGAGACCACCGGCCCCTCCGCCGGCCCGGACACGCTCGCCGTGATCGCCGGCTTCACCGTCACGTCGCCTCCGGCCGAGACCGCGAGCGACGACGGCAGCGGCGGCGCGGGCAGCCCCGTGCTGCGCATCCTCACCCCCGGCGACGCCGACAGCACGGTCTCGGTCGAGGTCACCAACGAGGATCCGAGCGGGTCGGGCGCCTCCACCCAGGTCGTCGTCCCCGCCGGCCTCGTCGGCGAGGTCCCGCTCACGGGCCTGGCGGACGGCTCCTACCGCATCGTCCTGCGGGCCGATCAGCCGATCGTCGCGGCGGGGCGGACGACCTCGACCGGCTCGGCCGGCACGGACTTCGCCTGGTTCGCCTCCGGCACCGCGACCACGACGCCCTTCGGCGTCGCCGGCACGGGCGAGGGCGACGCGCGGCTGCACCTGGTCAACGGCAGCGACTCGACCGCCTCGGTCGAGATCGAGGCCCCGGGCGGCACCCGCACGCTCGAGCTCGGCCCGTTCGCGGCTCTCGCGACCCCGCTGGACGGCGACGGCGCGGTCGTCAGCAGCACCCAGCCCGTGCAGGCCTCGGTCTCGATCGCGCGCGACGGGCGGATCGCCTCGTACACGATCGTCCCGCCGGGACCGCTCTCCTCGCCGATCACGGTCTACTCGCACTGAGACGCGGGGCGGCGGCGCCTCGGCCGTGCCGGCGCCTCAGCGGTCCCGGCGCCTCAGAGCTGCCGGCGCCTCAGGGGTGCCGGTAGCGGTCCGGGGAGATGTCCCACGGGTCGCGGCCGAGCAGCTCCGCGACGGCGCGGAACACGTAGCTCTCGATCAGCATGCGCTGGTGCCACTCGTCGCGGCGGTGCAGCTTCGCCAGGCGCTCGATCGGCACGCGGTAGAGCGTGATGCGGCGCGCGGCGTGGTCGACGCGCCACCGCGCGATGCCCGTGCCCTGCAGCCGGTCGGGGTCGACGTCGGGAGTCGCCGCGACGTCGACGCGGATGCCGGCGAGCTCCTCCGGCCAGGTGCCGCGGAGGTAGTCGAAGGCCGAGCCGATCGTCGCCTCGAAGAAGTCGGAGCGGGTCTGCAGCAGGGGGAGGTGCGGACCGGTGATCGGCCCTCGTGCGCCGCGGCCGTGCCGGTCGCGGGAGCCTCCGCGCGACCCGCTCGTCGGGCGAGCGGCGGAACGACGAGCACGGGGCATGGCTCCAGCCTATTGCTACTGTGGGCGGCGATGACCGGACGGCACTGCTCGCGGACGGGCTGCCGTGCGCAGGCCGTCGTCACGCTGACCTACGACTACCGCGACTCGCTGGTGGCGGTCGGGCCGCTGAGTCCTGCGCCGGATCCGCACGGCTACGACCTCTGCGCCGAGCACGACCGGCGGCTCCTCGTCCCGCGCGGCTGGGAGACCGTCCGCTACGGCGCGGGGCCCGCCTAGGCCGCTGCCGCGCGCGTCAGGGCCGCTCGGGGAAGCCGCGCGGCGTGCTCGAGAGCACGGGGGCCAGCCGCTCGAGGCGCTGGTCGGACAGGAGCAGGGCGCGCTCCTCCCGCGCCCGGCGGAGTGCGGCCACGGCGAGGAGGAAGTCCTCCGCGGGCGCGGCGGGCAGCGGGGAGACGTGGACCGCGGTCTCGTCGGCCAGCGCGGCGGCGAGCTGCGAGCGCGACGGCTCCGTCATGCCGTGGCGCTGACGGAGGAACTGCGCCAGTCGGCGCGCCAGGGCGTCGGGGAGGCGCGCGGTGTCCGCCGTGACGGCCCAGCCCCGCAGCGGCTCCGGGATCTCGACGACCAGCGGCTCCGCGCGGGGAACGCGCTCGAGCTGGCTGTGCGTGCCCGCGAGGACGTCGCCGAGACGGCGCGATCGGCGCGAGAGGAGGCCGACGACCGCGGCGAGCCCGCCGAAGGTCATCAGGATCTCGAGGACGCCGGTGAGGCCGCGCACGAGGGCGTGCCGGAAGCCGATGGAACCGCCGTCGTCGCGGACGACGCGAGCGCCGACGGTGAGCTTCCCGAGCGAGCGGCCGCGACTGGCCGTCTCGACGGTGACCGGCACGATCACCACGGCGATGACGAGGGCCGCGATCGCCACGGCGGCCGAGGCGGCGGGGTCCAGGCCGCCGTCCCCGGAGAGGGAGGAGACCAGCAGGAACAGGCCCAGCGCGAGCAGGAGCTCCGCGATCAGGTCGATGATCGCGCCGACCGCGCGGAGCACGAAGGAGGTGACGGGCACCTCGAGCGCGATCGCCTCGCCGGTGATCAGGTCGGCGTCGTCGAACTCGGTGCGCTGCTCCTCCACGGTGCTCCTCCCGGATGCTCGGCCTCGGCGGCGTGCCTGGCTATCCTGTCAGGAGATGGACATCGACGCTCTCTCGGCCGCCCGCACTGCGCAGTGGACCCGCCTCGACGAGCTCTCGCGCAGGCGCCGCCTGACCGGAGCCGAGGCGGACGAGCTGATCGAGCGCTACCAGGCGGCATCCGCGGACCTCGCCACGATCTCCTCCACCGCCGGATCGACGGCCGTCGGCACGCGGCTCGCCGTCTCGCTCTCGCGGGCTCGGGGACGCCTGACCGGCACGCGAGACGAGCCGCTCGCCGCGGTCTCCCGCTTCGTCGTCCTCTCGCTCCCGGCCGCTCTGCACCGGCTGCGCTGGCTGACGCTCGCCGTCGCCCTCGCGACCGCGGTGGTGGCGACGCTCTACGCGCTCTGGATCCTCGGCGACCCGCGCCTGCTCGCCGCGCTGGGCGACGACGAGGAGCTGCGGCGCTTCGCCCGGGGCGACTTCATCGACTACTACTCCGAGAACCCCGCCGCCTCGTTCGCCGGGCAGGTCTGGACCAACAACGCCTGGATTGCGGCGCAGTGCGTGGCCTTCGGGATCGTCGGCGTCTACGTGCCGTACATCCTGCTGCAGAACGCGCAGAACCTCGGCACGTCGATCGCGGTGATGTTCCATGTGGGGGAGGGCGACACGTTCTTCCTCTACATCGCGCCGCACGGACAGCTCGAGCTGACGGCCGTGTTCGTCGCCGCGGCCGCGGGCCTGCGGATCTTCTGGGCCTGGATCGCTCCCGGCGCGCGCACCCGCGGCCAGGCGCTCGCCGAGGACGCGCGGAGCCTGTTCACGGTGGCGATCGGCCTGGTCTTCGTGCTGCTCGTCTCGGGCGTGATCGAGGGGTTCGTCACTCCGGCGCCCTGGCCCTGGTGGCTCAAGATCGGGATCGGGGCGCTCGCCCTCGGCGCGTTCCTCTTCTACATGATCGTCGTCGGCGGGCGCGCGGTGCGGGCGGGGGAGACGGGCGACCTCGACCGGTTCGAGGCGGGGTCGCGCAGCATCGCGGCCGGCTGAGCCGAGCCGGACGAGCACGGCCGTCGAGTCGCGCTCCCGGGAGCGGCGACGGCCCCTCTCGCAGGTCAGAGCCGTCCGGTCGCCTTGAGGGCGAGGTAGCGGTCCGCGAGCGCCGGCGGGAGAGCGGAGGGGCTGCCGAGCACGACGTCCCCGCCGAGACGGCGGACGGCGGCCGAGAGCCGGTCGACGTCCGCGAGCGAGCGCTCGGCGGCGGCGGCGGAGTAGACCGCGGCCCGGTCGCTCCGGTCCTCCGCCATCCGCTGCAGCTCGGGGTCGAGTGCGCAGGCGACCACGACCGTGTGCACGCGAGTGAGCTGCGGTAGCACCGCGAGGAGCCCCTCCGCCGAGCCGACCGAGTCGAGCGCTGTGAGCAGGACCACCAGCGAGCGCTGGGAGGCCAGGGTGCGCACCTGCGCGGGGACCGCCGCCCAGTCGGTCTCGATGAGCTGGGGCTGCACGGGGGCGAGGGCGTCCACGACGCGGGTCAGCACTTCCGTGCCGGTGGCGCCGTGCACGCGGGCTCGCCGGGTGCGGTCGAACGCGAGCACGTCGACCCGGTCACCGGCCGAGGCCGCGAGGGCCGCCAGAAGGAGTGATGCCTCGATCGCCGTGTCCAGGCGCGGCTCGTCCTCGATCCGAGCGGCGGACGTGCGGCCCGTGTCGAGAACGACGATCACGCGCCGGTCGCGCTCCGGGCGCCAGGTGCGGACGACCGGCTCCCGGCGCCGCGCGGTCGCCCGCCAGTCGAGCGAGCGGACGTCGTCGCCGCGGACGTACTCGCGCAGGCTGTCGAACTCCGTTCCCTGCCCGCGGATCATCACGCTGGTCCGCCCCTCCAGCTCGCGCAGCCGCGCCAGGCGCGAGGGCAGGTGGCGACGGGAGCGGAAGGCGGGCAGCACCCGGACGACGGCCGGCGCGGCCCGCGTCGCCTGGCGGCCGGCCAGCCCGAGCGGCCCGCGGGAGCGGATGGTGACGTGGAGTGCCCGGCGCTCGCCGCGGCGGAGCGGCTCCAGGACCGTGGTCACCGCGCGGCGCTCGCCCGGAGGCAGACGCAGGGGCGACCGGGTCTCGAGGGCGCCGGCCGAGGGCTCCCAGGCGTCGCGGAGGACCCCCGTGATCCTCCTGCGGCCGGTGCTCGTGACCAGGAGGGTCGCCTCGGCCCGCTCGCCGAGCCGCACCCGGTCCGGCACCCGCCGCTCGAGCACGACGGCCCGGGGCGAGCCCGCGACCGCGACGTCGATCCCGACGAGGACCGCCCAGGCCAGGAGCCAGAGGCCGAGCACGGCGAAGGCGACCTCGGGGCGGCCGCCCAGGAGGACGACCGGCACCAGGCCGACGAGGAGGACGAGGACGCTGCGTCCGGTGAGGTGCACGGCTCAGACCGGGACGCGGACCTGCTGCAGGATCCCGCCCAGGACGGCCTCGGTGCGGACGCCCTCGAGCTCCGCCTCCGGCTCCAGCTGGATGCGGTGGCGCAGCACGGGCAGGACCATCGCCTGCACGTGGTCGGGGGTGATCGAGCCGTAGCCGTTGAGCCAGGCCCAGGCGCGGGACGCCGCGAGCAGGGCGGTCGAGCCGCGGGGGCTGGTGCCGAGCTTGACGCTCGGGCTCTCGCGGGTGGCTCGGGCGAGGTCGACGATGTAGCCGAGGACGTCGGGGCCGGCTCCGACGCGCCGGGCCGACGCCTGGGCGGCGCGCAGACGAGCGGCGTCGAGCACGGGGCGCACGCCCGCGGCGTCGAGATCGCGCGGGTCGAAGCCGGCGGCGTGGCGCGAGAGCACCTCCACCTCGACGTCGCGCGGCGGGATGTCGAGCACGAGCTTGAGCAGGAACCGGTCCAGCTGGGCCTCCGGGAGCACGTAGGTCCCCTCGTACTCCACCGGGTTCTGGGTGGCGGCGACGAGGAACGGGTCCGGCAGAGGCAGGGTGCGCCCGTCGACGCTGACCTGGCGCTCCTCCATCGCCTCGAGCAGCGCGGCCTGGGTCTTCGGCGGCGTGCGGTTGATCTCGTCCGCCAGCAGGAGGTTCGTGAAGACCGGGCCCTCGCGGAAGGCGAAGCCGGAGGTGGAGGCGTCGTAGACGAGGGAGCCGGTGATGTCGCCGGGCATCAGGTCCGGCGTGAACTGCACCCGGCGGGTGTCGAGGCCGAGCGAGACGGACAGGGCGCGCACGAGCAGCGTCTTCGCGACTCCGGGGACGCCCTCGAGCAGGACGTGGCCGCCCGCGAGGAGGGCGATCAGGAGCCCGGAGACGGCGCCGTCCTGGCCGACGACCGCGCGGCCGACCTCGGAGCGGACCCGGTCGAGCTCGGCGCGCAGGTCGTCGTCGGAGACCGGCGCTCCGTCGCGGGCGGAGGGGGTGGTGTCGCTCATCGGGAGGGGCCTTCCGGTCGTCGGGCGGTCGTCGGGGAGAGGGCGGCGCGGAGCGCGCTCTCGAAGCGGAGGAGCTCGTCGGAGGCGGCGACGAGGGCGGCGTCGTCGCCCGGCAGGTCGTCGACGAGCAGACGGCGCAGCGCGGCCTGATCGCGGCCGAGGCGCTCGGCGGCGACGGCGACGATCTCGTCGACCCCGGTCGCCGGAGCGAGTCCCAGGAGCGCGGCCGTCCGCCGGAGGGTGCCGATGCGCAGTGCGTCGAGGGCGCGGGGCCGCAGGGCTCCGCGCGCGTAGAGCCGCGCGCGGCCGCGGGCCGTCTCGCTCGCATGCACGACGACCGGCAGCGGCTCGACCGCGAGCGGGCCGAGCCGGCGGCCGCGCCATACGGCGGAGGCGACGAACACGGCCACCAGCAGCAGGAGAGCCGGAGTCACCCAGCCGGGGGCGAGGTCGGCGGGTGCAGGGGTGGTGCTCGCCGAGTCGGCGGCTCCGGCGCGGTACCAGACCAGCCGGTCCTCACCGCCGAGCAGTCCGAGTGCGAGAGCGGCGCGGCCGTCCTGGCCGATGGTGCCGTTGCGGAGGAGGTCGGCGTCGCCGATCGCGGTGACGTCGGCGCCCTGCGGGAACCCTGTGCTCACGAGCAGGAAGCCGTCGTCGCCCGAGGGGAAGCAGCCGACCGCGTCGCCGTCGTCGAGGATCCGGTACGTGCTCCCTCCGGCGGGGAGCGTCCCGGCGCGCTCGGCCGCCGGGAGCGGGCACTCGGCGCGGAAGGGGCCGTCGCCGGCCGGGGAGCCGGCGAAGCGGACGTCCGGCAGCAGGGCGTCGAGCGCGGCTCCTCCCGGGGTCACCAGGACGAGCGAGGCCGAGGCGCGGGCGAGCCGGCGGTACTGGGCCTCGTCGAGGGCCACGTCCGGGTCGTCGACGAGCAGTGTCGCGTCCGGGGAGGAGGCGGCGAGAGCGGAGTCCAGGTCGTCGGCGCGGACGACCTCGACGCCCTGATCGCGCAGCACCTGGGCGAGCGCGCGGGCGCCGTCCGGGGTCGCGCTGTCGACGTCGAGGTCCGGGGCGGCCACCCGGGTCCCGGTCGCGACGGTGAGCAGCAGAGTGCCGACCGCGACGATCACGAGCAGGAGCACCCACACCCGTCCGCGGCGCAGCAGCGCGCCGAGGGTCGGGCTGGAGACCGTGTCGGCGCTCACCGGGGCGCCGCCAGGGCGTCCAGGACCGGCGAGGCCGCGGCGAGCTCGCGGTCCAGAGCCGCGACCCGCTCGTACTCGGCCGGGCCGCAGGGCTGCCCGAGGTAGCGCACGCGGTCGAAGTCGTCGGCCGTGCGGCGCAGCGCGGCGGCGGAGGAGGGGAAGGCCGCAGAGGCGCGCGACGCCAGGCCGAGCGCGGTCGTGCCGGGCGAGACCCGCAGGACGGTCCGCTCGTCGAGGGAGCGCACCAGGGCGCGGAAGCGCTCGACGAGCGCCTCGTCCCAGTCCCCGCGGGCGGCCGCGGCCTCGGCGAGCGAGCGGAGGATCGCGGCCGAGCGGGTGTCGTCGTCGGCGAGCACCGCTCCCGTGACGGTGCTGCGGCGACCGGCGCGGGGCCGTCCCGCGATGACGAGCGCGGCGACCACGAGCGCCACCAGCACCAGCACGCCGATCACGGCGGCGATCGGCACCGGCGGGCCGTCGCCCTGCAGCGTGAGGGAGGCGAACCAGTCGCGCACCGCCTGCACCACCCGGTCGAAGAGGGTCGGCTCGGCCGCCCGGTAGCGCGGGTCGGCGAGCTCCTCGAGGAGGAGTCGGCGCGCCTGCTCCGCGTCGGGCTCGAGAGGGGCCGCGGCGAGGATCACGGGCGCTCCGGCACGGGGAAGGGATCGGGGGAGGGGCGGCCCGCCGCGCGCTCCTCGACGTGGCGCATCAGCACCAGGTCGAAGCCCTCGCGGCGCATCCGTCGGTCGAGGTAGACCAGGCCCGTCACGGCCGACTGGAGCACGGTGCCGACGGCGCCGATCACGAAGCCCACGGCGACGGAGGCGATCGTCACCACGAGCGAGGTGACGAGCTGCGCGTCCGGGTCGGTCGGGGCGATCAGGGCGCCGGCGATCGGGATGAGCAGGCTGAACGGCGTGGCCACGATCTGGCCGGCGACCTGGATGATCACGGTCATCAGCGCGAGCGCGCCGAAGGTGCGCCAGAAGCCGCCCGCCACCAGCCGCCAGGAGCGCGCCACCGCACGGCGCAACGGCAGCCGCTCGACGACGATCAGGCTCGGAACCAGGGCGAGCTTCGTCGACAGCCAGACCCCCAGCGCGAGGGCGACCAGGCCGGAGCCGACGAGTACCAGGATCCCGCCGACGATCGCGCTCGACGTCCCGTCCATCGCTCCGATGACGAACAGCGGCACGGCGAGCGCCACGGCGAGGAGCACCAGGAGGAGGTAGCCGACGCCCTGCAGGACCGTCCAGCCGATCAGCGCCCAGAAGCGGCCCCGCAGCCGGGCGAGCAGCTGTCGGAACGTCGCCCGCTCGCCGAGGACGCCGCGGGTGACCTCGAGCACGACCACGCCCTGCACGAGGGCACCGCTGGCGAGCGAGACGGCGAGGGGGATGAGGGCGGCCAGGACCACGACCGCGAGGGAGCCCGCGCCGACGGCGTCGCGGTCGGCGGACTCCGCCTGCGCGATGCGCCCGACGGCGAGCACCGCGATCAAGCCGTAGACCGCCAGGGCGAGCACCGACCCGAGGCCCTGCACCAGCAGGGCGACGCCCAGGGTCGTGCGGGGGCTGCGGCGGAGGACCTGGAACGGGGCGCCGAGCAGGGTGCCGAAGCCGAGCGGGCGCAGCGGCACGAGACCGGGCTTGGGCGGGGGAGTCCAGCCGGGCGCTGGGCGTCCGGGCGACCAGGGGCCGGCGCCGGCGGGCGACCAGGAGCCCCCGGCGGGACCGGGTGGTACGGGGCCTGCGCTCGGCGGCGCGGGCGACCAGGCCGGGGCGACGGGAGCGGGCAGCGGCCTGCGCCGGTCCCCGTCCTGCGCCGGGACGGCCGCGTCGTCCGGACGCCCTGCGGGCGGGGGCCACTGAGCTGCGTCGGTCATCCCCTCCATGCTGTCACAGGCGTGCGGGCGGGGTCCTCCCCCGAGCGGACCCCCTTCGCCCGCAGAGCCCGCTCCCCGCCCACGGAGAGGTGCGTCGGTTAGCCTGGGTCGGGTCACCGTGCGCGCCGTGGGCGGGCGCGACCCGAGACGAGGAAGAGCAGACCGATGAGCGCGCGCATTCTGGTGGTCGACGACGACGCCGCCCTGGCCGAGATGATCGGCATCGTCCTGCGCGCCGACGGGTACGACGTCTCCTTCTGCGCGGACGGCTCAGGCGCCCTCGAGGCCTTCCGGCGGGCCCGGCCGGACCTGGTCCTGCTCGACCTGATGCTGCCCGGGATCGACGGGATCGAGGTGTGCCGCGCGATCCGCGCCGAGTCCGGCGTCCCCGTCATCATGCTGACGGCCAAGTCCGACACCTCCGACGTCGTGCAGGGCCTCGAGTCCGGCGCCGACGACTACATGGTCAAGCCGTTCGACCCCAAGGAGCTCGTCGCGCGGATCAGGACGCGCCTGCGTCCCGCCACCGCCGCCGCGAACGCGGTGCTGCAGGTCGGGGACCTGAGCCTCGACGTCGCCGGCCACGAGGTCCGCCGCGGCGAGACGCGCATCGGCCTGACCCCGCTCGAGTTCGACCTCCTCCTCGCCCTCGCCTCCAAGCCCCAGCAGGTCTTCACCCGCGAGATGCTGCTCGAGCAGGTCTGGGGCTACCACTACAAGGCCGACACCCGCCTCGTGAACGTGCACGTCCAGCGCCTGCGCGCCAAGGTCGAGAAGGACCCGGACGACCCCCGCATCGTGATGACCGTGCGCGGCGTCGGCTACCGCGCCGGCGCCGTCCTCCCGGGCTGACCGTGCCCCGCCTCGCCGCTCCCGACGTGCGCCGGTGGCCCCGCCGCGTGCTCGGGGTGTGGCGCACGTCGCTGCAGTTCCGCGCGGTCGCGATCACGGTCCTGCTCAGCGGCATCGCCATCGGCTCGACCGGCGTCTACCTCTCGTACAGCATCAGCGACAACCTGTTCCAGTCACGGCTGACGCAGGTCACGGGCGACACGTCGCGCGCGACCCGGGCCGCGCAGGGATACCTCGACGCCGCCACCGTCTCCACCCGCCAGGACATGGAGGAGGTGATGAGCTCGGTGCGCACCGCCGTCCGGGACGCCTCCTCCTCCGCGCTGATCGCCGTCGTGCGCTCGCCCGACCAGGAGGCGTCCTCGCTGGCGCCTCAGGACATCTACAACCGCGAGCTGCAGAACGGCGTGATCAGCGACGCGCTGCGCGAGCGGGTGCAGGCGGGCTCCGACGGGCAGTACTGGCAGTCGGTGACGCTCGACGCCTCCGGTCAGCAGCAGCCCGGCATCCTCGTCGGCTCGACCCTCGAGCTGCCGAGCTCGGCCGGGCGCTACGAGCTGTACATCGGCTACTCCCTCGCGGACGCGGAGCGCACGCTCCAGTTCGTGCAGCAGGTGCTCAACGTGGCGGGGATCCTGCTCATCCTGCTGATCGGAGCGGTCAGCTGGGTCGTCGTGCGGATCGTCGTCGCCCCGGTCCGGGTCGCGGCCGAGACGAGCCAGCGCCTCGCCGCCGGCGACTTCGACGTGCGGATACCCGAGCGGGGCCAGGACGTGATCGCGACACTCGCCCGGTCCTTCAACGGCATGGCCGACAGCCTGCAGGACCGGATCAGCGAGCTCGCGACGCTCAGCCAGGTCCAGCAGCGCTTCGTCTCGGACGTCTCGCACGAGCTCCGGACTCCGCTGACGACGATGAAGCTGGCCGGGGACGTGCTGTACGACCAGCGCGAGGACTTCGCCCCGGTCGCCGAGCGCACGGTCGAGCTGCTGCACAGCCAGATCGACCGCTTCGAGAGCCTCCTCGCCGACCTGCTCGAGATCTCCCGCCACGACGCGGGATCGGCCGAGCTCGAGCTCGAGCCGGTCAACCTGGTGAAGCTGGCCGGCGACGAGATCGAGGCGATGCGGGGGATCGCGGAGGCGAACGGCTCCCGGCTCACTCTCTCCGCCCCGGGCGGCTACTTCGACGCCGACCTCGATCCGCGCCGCATCCGCCGGATCGTCCGCAACCTGCTGGGCAACGCGATCGAGCACGGCGACGGCCGCGAGGTCGTCGTCACCGTGGACAGCAACGCCAGCGCGGTCGCCCTCGCCGTGCGCGACTACGGGCACGGCATGAGCAGCGAGGAGGTGGTGCGCGTCTTCGACCGCTTCTGGCGCGCCGATCCGTCCCGCCGCCGCACGCTCGGCGGCACCGGCCTCGGCCTCTCCATCGCGCAGGAGGACACCGCCCTGCACCACGGCTGGCTGCAGGTCTGGTCCGTGCCCGATCGCGGCGCCTGCTTCCGCCTGACCGTGCCCCGGCACCGCGGCGAGCGGATCGAGGCCTCGCCGCTCCCGCTGCCCCCGGTCGACGCGGGCGAGCAGGCCTACAGCGGCCCGATCGTCCTCCCGCCGCTGCAGGCTCCTCCGGTCGGGGCCGCGGGGGTCCTCCCGTGAGGCGCGGCGTCCTCCGCGCCGCCGCGGCCGCCACGCTGCTCGCGCTCGGGCTGGCCGGGTGCGCCGGCATCCCGCGGGACGGCGACGTCGGAGTCGGACGGCCCGACACCGCGCCGCAGGACCTCCAATACGACTTCCTCCCGTCGGGACCCGCCGTCGGTGCGTCGCAGCGCGACATCCTGACCGGCTTCATCGACGCCGCGTCGAGCCCGCAGAACAACTACAAGATCGCCCGCGAGTTCCTCTCCACCGGAGCCGACTGGACGCCGGGCGAGCACGTGACGGTCGACGAGGGCCAGCGCTCCGCCTCGCCGCAGTCGGGATCCACGCTCTCGCTGACGATCACGCCCGTCGCCGAGGTCGACGCGACGGGCGTCTACACCGACGTCGCCACCACGGCCGGCCTGACCCTCGACTACGGCTTCGTCCAGGAGAACGGCGAGTGGCGCATCAGCGCGCCGCCGAGCGGCGTGGTGATCGACCGCACCACCTTCGAGCAGGTCTTCTCGACGCACGCGCTCTACTTCTTCGACCCCGGATACCAGTACCTCGTGCCGGACCTGCGCTGGTTCGCCTCGCGCGCCGACAGCTCCACCAGCACCACGATCGTCACCGAGCTGCTGCGCGGCCCCACGCCGTGGCTGCGGGACTCCGCCGCCGTCGTGTCGGCCTTCCCGACCGGGACGACGCTGGCGGCCGAGACCGTCCCGGTCGAGTCGCAGCGCGCCGTGGTCGACCTGAACCCGGCCGCTCTCGAGGCCGATCCGGCGCAGTGGCGGCTGATGGCGCTGCAGCTGAACCGGAGCCTCGCGAACGTCTCGAACGTCACCGGAGTCGCGCTCTCCGTCGAGCAGAACCCGATCGACGTCCCCTCCGAGGTCACCGGGCTGCCGACCTCGCCCCGCGTCGACACCCGGCCGCTCGTGCTGACCGACGACGCTTTCGGATTCCTCGGCTCCTCCGGGCTGGCCGGCCTCGGGATCTCGGATCGGATCGAGGCGCTGCAGCCGCGGGCCGCGGTCCTCGGCGAGCAGCGCGGGGCCGACTCGGACGCATCGGCCGCCGTGCTCACCGCCGCGGGCGTGAGCCTCGTGGAGCCCGACGGTGCCGACGTCCTCCTCGACGCGCGGTCGGGCCTCGTCGCGCCGTCCATCGATCCGCTCGGGTACGTCTGGTCGGTGCCGTCGGCCTCGCCCGGGCAGCTGGTGGCGTACTCCGCGGACGGCTCGCGCTCGATGCAGGTCGCGACGGCCTGGAGCGAGGTCGAGTCGCTCGCCTCGATCGCCGTGTCGCGCGACGGCACCCGGATGCTGGCGCTCGCCCAGGACGGGCAGCAGGCGACGGTGCTGGTGGCCGGCATCACCCGCTCCCGGGACGGCGACCCGGTGGCGGTCGGCGAGCCGGTCGTCCTCCGCTCGACTCTGGGGACCGCGGTCGCCGCGGCCTGGACGGACGAGCTCGATGTGGTGTCGGTCGTCCGCGGCTCGACGGGAGAGGACGCCGTCACGATGAACCTGCTCGGCGGAGGCGCCACGGCGCTCGGCACGACGACGGGCACGGTCCAGATCGCCGCGGGCAACACCTCGACCCAGATCCGCATCCTCGCCGAGGGCGGGGAGCTCCGGCAGCAGCGGGGCTCGGCCTGGCAGACGACCGCGACGGACATCCGGCTGCTCGCGGCGCAGACCGGCATGGGGTCCTGACCGGTCCTGTCGGCGGCGACGAGCCCTTCCGACGGCGGCGCGCTCCGGATGCTCCTCCCCAGGCGCGTCGGGCAGGCGGATCGTCCCGATCCGACGGATCCACCCACCGCGCCGCGGCCCGGACGGCGAACGTGGAGGCATGCTCTCCGATCACCTGCTCGACGCCCTCGCCGTCCTCCTCCCGCTGGAGTGCCCCGCCTGCGGAGAGCCGACGAGCCGGGCGCCCTGTCCGGACTGCTCGGCCGACGCGGCCGCCTCGGCCTGCCTGCTGACCCGCGTCGTCGGGCCGCCGGACGATCCGCTCCTCGTCGTCACCGGTGCCCCGTACGAGGGCACGGTGCGCCGCCTCGTCGTCGCGCTGAAGGAGGAGGGCCGGACGGCCTGCCTCGCCCCGCTCGGCGCGCTGCTGCGTCCGGCCCTCGGCGCGGCGCTCGCCGGCAGCCCCGGGATCCTGGTCGTCCCGCCCGGCTCCTGGCTCGGCCGCGTGCGGCGGGGCGCCGATCCCGTCGCGCAGCTGGTCGCCGCGGCGGGAGGGCGGGCGGCGCGTCCTCTCCGGCGGTCGCGGATGGTCCGCGACCAGGTCGGGCTCGGCCGCGTCGAGCGGCGCGGCAACCTCGACGGGGCGTTCCGCGCCCGCCGTCCGCTCTCGTCGTGGCCGCCGGTGGTCCTCGTCGACGACGTGGTCACCTCCGGCGCGACCCTGCTCGAGCTCCGGCGCGCCGTGCGTGCGGCCGGCGGGACGGTCCGGGCCGCGGCGGCCCTGGCCGGCACCGCGCAACGAGGAGGGAACGTAGCAGCAGAATCCGGACGAACTCCCGGTGACGATCCGGTGGCCGGGGTCTACGGTGGGGGCACGGCGTGAACGGTCCGCCCCGGAGAAAGGCGGCACGCCGTACTCGACTGGGAGGTTGTCATGGACATCGACATCACAGGACGCAACATCGACATCACCGATCGCTTCCGCGCGTACGCGACGGAGAAGTCGGACAAGGTGGCGCACCTCGCCGATCGTGCTCTCGCACTCGAGATCAAGGCGAGCAGGCACGCCGAGGGCAAGGGCTCGGCCGGCGGCGACCGCGTGGAGCTGACGCTGATCGGCAAGGGGCCCGTGGTCCGGGCCGAGGCGAGCGGAGCCGACAAGTACGCGGCGTTCGACGTCGCCATCGGCCGGCTGCTCGAACGGGTGAGACGCGCCAAGGACCGGAAGAAGGTCCATCGGGGCCAGCATCGGCCGACCTCGCTCCGCGACGCGGCCGCCGACGACTTCAGCGTCGTCGCCATCCAGCCGGCCGACGCGGCGGTGCTGGAGCAGCTGAGCACAGGCGTCATCCCCGTGCAGGAGGCGCCGGAGCCGGTGGAGGACGAGGTCGAGGAGCCGTACTGCCCCGTCGTCATCCGCAAGAAGGTCTTCGCCTCCGTCTCGATGACCGTCGACGACGCCGTCGACTACATGGAGCTGGTCGGACACGACTTCTACCTCTTCATCGACTCCGACACGAACCGCCCGAGCGTGGTCTACCGCCGCAAGGGCTGGGACTACGGCGTGATCGGCCTCGGCGACGAGGCCGACGAGCTCGCCGAGCAGGCCGCCGGCTGAGATCCGACCCCGGGCCCCGGAGCATCCGCTCCGGGGCCCTCCCCGTGCCCAGGCAGGGAGTCCGCCCAGGGCGGACGCGTCGCCCCGACCGCTCGCCGCCCGCCCCGGCTAGGCTGGTCGCGGTCCGCGCTCCGGCGCGCGACTCCTGTCTTCTACTTTTTTGGAGTACCCCGTGGCCTCTGTCCTCGAAAAGGTCCTTCGCGTCGGGGAGGGGCGGGTCATCCGCCGCCTCGAGAACTACGCGAAGGCCGTCAACGCCCTCGAAGAGGACTTCACGCACCTCAGCGACGAGGAGCTGAAGAACGAGACCGTCGAGCTGCGCGAGCGCTACTCGAACGGCGAGTCCCTCGACGACCTGCTGCCGGAGGCGTTCGCCGCCGTCCGCGAGGCCTCGCGCCGGACGCTCGGCCTCCGCCACTTCGACGTGCAGCTCATGGGCGGCGCCGCCCTGCACCTGGGCAACATCGCCGAGATGAAGACCGGAGAGGGCAAGACGCTCGTCGCGACCCTTCCGGCCTACCTCAACGCGATCGCCAGCCGCGGCGTGCACATCGTCACGGTCAACGACTTCCTCGCGTCGTACCAGTCCGAGCTGATGGGGCGCGTGTTCCGCGCCCTCGGCATGACGACCGGAGTGATCCTCTCGGGCCAGACCCCGGAGCAGCGCCGCGAGCAGTACTCGGCCGACATCACCTACGGCACGAACAACGAGTTCGGCTTCGACTACCTCCGCGACAACATGGCGTGGCAGGCGCAGGACATGGTCCAGCGCGGCCACTTCTACGCCATCGTCGACGAGGTCGACTCGATCCTCATCGACGAGGCCCGCACCCCGCTGATCATCTCCGGGCCGGCCTCGGGCGAGGCGAATCGCTGGTTCGCGGAGTTCGCCAACCTCGCCAAGCGCCTCGACGAGGGCGAGGACTTCGAGGTCGACGAGAAGAAGCGCACCGTCGGCGTCCTCGAGCCCGGCATCGAGAAGGTCGAGGACTACCTCGGCATCGACAACCTCTACGAGTCGGCGAACACCCCGCTGATCTCGTTCCTCAACAACGCCATCAAGGCGCGCGCGCTGTTCAAGAAGGACAAGGACTACGTCGTGCTGAACGGCGAGGTCCTGATCGTCGACGAGCACACCGGCCGCATCCTGGCCGGACGCCGCTACAACGAGGGCATCCACCAGGCCATCGAGGCGAAGGAGGGCGTGCAGGTCAAGGCCGAGAACCAGACCCTGGCGACCGTCACGCTCCAGAACTACTTCCGCCTTTACGCGAAGCTCTCCGGCATGACCGGAACGGCCGAGACCGAGGCCGCCGAGTTCATGTCGACCTACAAGCTCGGCGTCGTCCCGATCCCGACGAACCGCAAGATGCAGCGGATCGACAACGCCGACCTCGTCTACAAGAACGAGCAGGTCAAGTTCGCCCAGGTCGTCGAGGACATCGCGGAGCGCCACGCGGCCGGGCAGCCGGTCCTCGTCGGCACGACCAGCGTCGAGAAGAGCGAGTACCTCTCGCGCCTGCTCGCCAAGAAGGGCGTGCGCCATGAGGTCCTGAACGCCAAGAACCACGCGCGGGAGGCGGCCATCGTCGCCCAGGCCGGCCGCCTCGGCGCCGTCACCGTCGCGACCAACATGGCCGGTCGAGGCACCGACATCATGCTCGGCGGCAACGCCGAGTTCCTCGCGGTCTCCGAGATGACGGCCAAGGGCCTGAACCCCTCCGAGACTCCGGAGGAGTACGAGGCCGCGTGGGACGAGGTCTTCGCCGCCGTCAAGGAGAAGGTGGGCGAGGAGGCCGAGAAGGTCCAGGCCGCCGGCGGCCTCTACGTGCTCGGCACCGAGCGCCACGAGTCGCGCCGCATCGACAACCAGCTCCGCGGACGCTCGGGGCGCCAGGGCGACCCGGGGGAGAGCCGCTTCTACCTCTCGCTCACCGACGACCTCATGCGCCTGTTCAACTCCGGCGCCGCCGAGGCGCTCATGGGCCGCGGCAACGTCCCGGACGACATCGCCATCGAGTCGAAGGTCGTCTCGCGCGCCATCCGCAGCGCCCAGTCGCAGGTCGAGGCCCGCAACGCCGAGATCCGCAAGAACGTCCTCAAGTACGACGACGTCCTCAACCGCCAGCGCGAGGCGATCTACTCGGACCGCCGCCACATCCTCGAGGGCGACGACCTGCACGAGCGTACCCAGAAGTTCCTCGTCGACGTGATCGACGAGATCCTCGAGGTGCACACCGGCGACGGCAACGGCGACGACTGGGACTTCGACGCCCTCTGGACCGAGCTGAAGACGCTGTACCCGATCAGCCTCACCATCGACGAGGTGGTGCAGGAGGCGGGCAGCCGCGGCCGCATCAACAAGGAGTTCATGCGCCGCGAGATCCTCTCGGACGCGCAGCTCGCCTACCAGCGCCGCGAGGAGCAGCTGGGCTCTCCCGCCATGCGCGAGCTCGAGCGCCGTGTCGTGCTCTCGGTGATCGACCGCCGCTGGCGCGACCACCTCTACGAGATGGACTACCTCAAGGACGGCATCGGCCTGCGCGCGATGGCCCAGCGCGACCCGCTGGTCGAGTACCAGCGCGAGGGCTTCGCCCTGTTCCAGCAGATGATGGGGCAGATCCGCGAGGAGACCGTCGGCTTCCTCTTCAACCTCGAGGTCGAGGTGACCCAGAAGCAGGGCGAGGTCGCCGGAGTCGCGGCCAAGGGCCTCGCTCAGCCGGTCGCTCCGGCCGAGAAGCTCAGCTACTCGGCTCCGAGCGACACCGGCGGCGTCGAGGTCCGCGACCAGCGCGGACAGGTGCAGCAGGCGGCCACCGCGAAGGCCCGCGCCGAGGAGGCCCGCAAGGCGCTCCCCGAGGGCGACGCGGAGGAGACTCCGACGACCGGCGCCTTCGGCCAGAAGCCGGGCGGCTCGGACGCCCCCGCCAACCGCGAGGAGCGACGCGCGCAGTCCAAGCGCCGCTGAGTCCTCCCCGGACGACGCCGACGGCCCCGGTCCCGCAGCAGCGGGTGTCCGGGGCCTTCGGCGTTCCTGCGGAGGCTCGGACCCCGCCTCGCCCGCCGTCAGGACTCGCCGCGCGCGAGGGCCGAGACGAAGCCGCCGGCGAAGGTGTCGCCGAGGCCGATCGTCGTCGGCCGGTCCGTCTCGAGGACGAGCCCCGGGACGCAGCTGGCCTCGAGCGCCGACTCCACCGCTGCGCACACCGCTTGCGAGCAGGGCTGGGGAGGGAGTCCGCCGACGCGGTCGTAGTCGGCGCCGGTGAAGCCGTCCCCGAGGAGGTCGCGGAGCTCGGTCGCGCGGATCATCTCGTCACCGACGCCCCGCCGCCCCCGGAGCTCGAGGAGGCCCTGCGCGACAGGGGAGTGGAGATCGTGCTCCCGGCCGGTGCGGCCGCCCCGGAGCGCTGACCCGTTCCTCACAGCACGTTGATCGCGGTGGCACGCCAGCGCGCGTCCGTGCCTTCGAGCCGGATCGCGACGGCCCGGCTCCGTGCGCGGTGATGCACCAGCACGACTCCCTCGACGACACCGTCCCGCGGCTCCGTGACGATCACCCGTCCGACCGTGAACGGGACGCGCTGCGCCGTCCGCTTCCGCAGGCTGCGGGCGCGGGCCGCGAGCACGACCCGCTTCTGCAGGTGGTGGTAGACCTCGTCGCTCAGCCACCGCGCGATCTGGTCGATCTCGCGCGAGCCCTCGAGGATCTCGATCACGAGGTGCGTGAGCCGGGCGAGTAGGGGCTCCGGTTCGGGCAGCTCCGCGCGGGTCGCAGGCTGCGGAGCGAAGAACTCCGCGAGGGTGAGCCGCTCCACGGCCGCCTCGGGGTCGAGGGGGAGGGTGCGGTAGTCGAAGGCGTGGAGGGGAAGGCTCATGCGGCGATCTCCTGGGGCAGGACGAGCTGTTCACGGGTCCGGGTCACCTCTCTGCTCGACGGGCGGGGCGCGCTGGGTCGGCACGCGAGGACGACCTCATCGAAGCAGTCGAGGGATGCTCATGGAAGGCAGAGGCGCAGACTGTGGATAATCGTCGGCCGTCCCGAGCTGTGGACAGCGAGCCCGGCGTGCGCCGCCCGGCCGCGCCCTAGGCTTGTCGGGTGTCGACCCTCAGTGACCTCGTCCTCTCCCACGGCCGATCCGACGAAGCGGACGTCGAATGGCTGCACCTGCTCGTCGGCGACCTGCAGCTGCTCGCCGACCTGGCCTTCGCGGACATCGTGCTCTGGGTGCCCACGGCCGACGACAGCTTCGTCGCCGTCGCCCACGCGCGCCCCAGCAGCGCGGCGACGCTCTTCTACCGCGACTTCGTCGGGCAGAGGATCAAGTCGGAGTGGCGCGCCCAGGTCGTCGAGGCGTTCGAGACCGCGCGGATCGTCGACACCTCCGCCCCGGACTGGTTCGAGGAGACGCCCACCCGCGTGCGCGCGGTGCCCGTCCTGCGCCGCCTGGGGGCCTCCGACGGCGGGACGACGGACCGCCCCATCGCGGTCGTCACGCGCCACACCAACCTCAGCGAGACGCGCACGCCGAGCCGGCAGGAGCTGACGTTCAACGACTGCGCGAACGACCTCTTCTCGATGATCGCCTCGGGCGACTTCCCGGACCTGGGCGCGCCGACCGGTCCTCGTCGCGGGGCGCCGCGCGCGTCCGACGGACTGATCCGCCTGGACGTCGACGGCGTCACCACGTTCGCGAGCCCCAACGCCCTCTCGGCGTTCAACCGCATCGGCTTCGCCGACGAGCTCGAGGGGGAGTCGCTCGCCGAGGTCACCACGAAGCTGATCGCGGGGAAGGTCGTCATCGACGAGTCGCTCCCGCTGGTCGTGACCGGCCGGGCGCCGTGGCGCACCGACATCGAGGCCCGCGGAGTGACGGTGTCGCTGCGCGCGATCCCGATCCGCGACCGCGGCGAGCGGGTCGGCGCCGTTGTCCTGTGCCGCGACGTGACGGAGCTGCGCCACCAGGAGCGGGAGCTCATCACCAAGGACGCGACGATCCGCGAGATCCACCACCGCGTGAAGAACAACCTGCAGACCGTGGCCTCGCTGCTGCGGATCCAGGCCAGGCGCACCCACTCCGACCTCGCCCGGGAGGCGCTCACGCAGGCGATGCGCCGCGTCGCCGCCATCGCGGTCGTGCACGACACGCTCTCGGAGGGGCTGAACCAGAACGTCGACTTCGACGCGGTCTTCGACCGGGTGCTGCTGCTGATCGCCGAGGTCGCCTCGACCCACAACACCACGGTGCACCCGAAGCTGACGGGGAGCTTCGGCAATCTGCCCAGCGAGTACGCGACTCCGCTCGCCCTCGCCCTGACCGAGCTGGTCACCAACGCCGTCGAGCACGGCCTGGCCGGACGGGAGGGCGACGTGGAGATCGTCGCCTCGCGCAGCGATGACGAGCTCACGGTGAAGGTGCGCGACACGGGCGTCGGGCTGCCGGAGGGCAAGGTCGGATCGGGCCTGGGCACGCAGATCGTGCGCACGCTCATCCAGGGCGAGCTCGGCGGCACCATCGACTGGCACACGCTCGTCGGGCGCGGCACCGAGGTCACCATCGAGGTGCCGCTGCGGTGGCTGGAGCGCGCCCGCTCCTGAGCCCGGAGACGACGCGACCCCCGCTGCCGAGAGGCGACGGGGGTCGGGGTCGTTCGTGCCGCCGAGCGGCTCGTGCGCCTAGGAGGCGCGTCGTGCGCGGGCGGCGCGGCGCTTCAGGGCTCGGCGCTCGTCCTCGCTGAGGCCGCCCCACACGCCCGAGTCCTGGCCGGTCTCGAGGGCGTACTGGAGGCAGACCTCGGTGACGGTGCAGCGTGCGCACACCGACTTCGCCTTCTCGATCTGGTCCACGGCCGGGCCGGTGTTGCCGACCGGGAAGAAAAGCTCGGGGTCTGCGGTGAGGCAAGCGGCCTTGTCGCGCCAGTCCATGCGGGTGCTCCTTGTGTGAAGGCGTGCGTGGAGGAACCACGCAGTGTTCGGGTGGGATGATCGATCCACGCCGACGATCCCGACCAGTACTCGACCTCCGCGCCCTCACCCGCGCACGCCACGAGGCCCCGTGCTGGAGCGCGGGGTGGATCGGGGTGGTGGACGGGAGAACGCTCGGTTCTTGCCGGTGCACTCGACGCGATGCGCGAGCACTGCGTCGGCCACCCGGCTCCAGTGCTGGTCATCCGGCTCGCCCCCGTGCCTGACGGCGCGGCGCGATCGGATGTTCACATCGGCGGAAACCCACGACCCTGTGAGCGGTGAAACGAACTGGACTAGCCTGTCACGGGGATGAGCCCGAATCAAGAGTCCTGGATGGGATGTGCCTGTGACCGCTGACGCGAACGGGTCCCGCGGACCCCGCCCGACCGCCTCCCGGCCGCTCGGTCTGGTGGTGCTGATCGCGGTCCTGGCGCTCGAGACGCTCGCCGTGGCCGGGGTCGCGGCGTGGCTCGTGCTCGAGCTGCTGACGACCCGGGCCGACACGGTCGGCGGAGGGATCGCCATCGTCGTCCTCGCGCTGATCGCCGTGTGCTGGGCCGCCGCGACGACGCTCGGCGCCGTGCGACGGCGTGGCTGGATGCGCGCGTCGGCGCTGACGATCCAGCTGGTGATGATGGCCGTGGCGCTCGGCGCCTTCCAGGGCCAGTACGCCGTGCCCGACATCGGCTGGGCGCTGCTGGCGCCGGCCGTGGTGGCCGTCGTCGCGCTGTTCCTCCCGAGCGTGGTCGCCGCCACTCGTCGCGATCCGGCCGTGTAGCCGGACGGCTGGCGCGCCGCCGCTCGCGGGTGCGACGCTGGAGGGACCCCCTCCTCGACACGGAAGCGACGCGCATGGACTCCACCCGACTCGGCTCCAGCGGCCTGCAGATCTCCTCGATCGTCCTCGGCTGCATGAGCTTCGGCGCTCCCGACCGCGGTGCCCACGGCTGGAGCATGGGCGAGGAGGAGTCGCGGACCTTCCTCCGGCGGGCGCTGGAGCTCGGCGTCACCACGTTCGACACGGCGGACGTCTACTCCGACGGCACGAGCGAGGAGTTCGTCGGCCGGGCGCTCGCGGACTTCGCGGTCCGCGAGGAGGTCGTGATCGCCACGAAGGTCCACGGGCGGATGCGCCCCGGCCCCAACGGCGGCGGCCTCTCGCGGCGGCACATCCTCAGCGCGATCGACGACAGCCTCCGGCGTCTCGGCACGGACTACGTCGACCTCTACCAGATCCACCGCTGGGACCCCGAGACGCCGATCGAGGAGACGATGGAGACGCTCCACGACGTCGTCCGCTCGGGCAGGGCGCGCTACATCGGCGCCTCGAGCATGTGGGCGTGGCAGTTCGCGAAGGCGCAGTACACCGCGGATCTGGGCGGCTGGACGCGGTTCGTCTCGATGCAGGACCAGTACAACCTGATCCAGCGCGAGGACGAGCGCGAGCTGCACCCCTTCTGCGTCGACCAGGGAGTCGGCGTGATCCCGTGGTCGCCGCTCGCCCGGGGCCGGCTCACCCGCGACTGGGACGAGACCACGGCGCGCACCGAGACCGACGTCTTCGGCGGCACCCTCTACCGCCAGCAGGAGGAGGCCGACCGGCGGACCGTCGCGACCGTCGCACGCATCGCCGAGCAGCGCGGCGTGCCCCGTGCGCAGGTGGCGCTCGCCTGGGTCCGGCAGCAGGAGGCGGTCACCGCTCCGATCGTCGGAGCCACGAAGCTCCACCACCTCGACGACGCAGTCGCGTCGCTGGACGTGGAGCTGACCGCCGACGAGCTGGAGGCGCTGGGCGCCGACTACGCACCGCGCGCCAACGAGGGGTTCTGATCCGGCCGATGCGCCACCGCTGATCCGCCCGAGCGGTCTCCGCTACGCTTCCTCTCGAAGATGACGGAAGCTCGGAGCGGGAGGCGGCATGGCGAGGAGTGCCGGGGATCCGTTAGGGGCGCGCTACCGCCTGCTCGAGCGGATCGGCTCGGGTGCCGCGGGCGAGGTGTGGCGCGTCGCCGACGCGCAGGGGCCGGACCGCGCGGCGAAGCTCCTCCGCGATGAGCACGTGCACGACGCGGGCCTGGTCGAGCGGTTCGTCCGTGAGAGGTCGGTGCTCACCCGTCTGCGGCACCCGCACGTCGTGGAGGTGCTCGACCTCGTCGTGGAGGGGGAGACGCTCGGGATCGTGATGGAGCTCGTCGGCGGCGGATCGCTGCGGGAGCTGCTGCGGGACGAGGGCACCCTCCCGGCGGTCGATGCGCTGCCCGTGGCGGCCTCGATCCTCGACGCTCTCGCCGCCGCGCATGCGATCGGCACGGTCCACCGGGACGTGAAGCCCGACAACGTCCTGCTCGCGGAGGGTGCGGACGATGCGGGCTCCGCCGTCCGCGTCTCCGACTTCGGCATCGCTCACGTGGTCGCCGAGGGGCCGCGCGCGACGACGGGTGTCATCGGGACGCCGGAGTACCTCTCGCCCGAGATGCTCGCCACCGGAGCGGCCGGCCCGCCGAGCGACGTCTACTCGACGGGGATCCTGCTCTACGAGCTGCTGTGCGGCCGGACCCCCTTCGCGGGCCCCGGCGCCGACGTCGCGGTCGCCTACCGGCACGTCGCGATGCTCCCGCCGCCGCTGGATCTGCCGCCGCGGCTCGCGTCGCTCCTGGACCGGATGCTCGCGAAGGATCCGGCGTCGCGGCCGACGGCTGCGGAGGCGGCGGGGATCCTGCGACGCCTCTCCCCGGCGCTGGCCGGGCTGCCGGCGCTGCCGCTCGCGGCGGGCGCGGCGGAGTTCGAGGAGGCCGAGCGCCCGGGCACGGTCCTCCGCGGGATGGCGGTGGAGATGTCGTCGGAGCCGGTGGAGGAGGGGCCCGCTCCCGAGCTCGGCCCGTCGTCGCAGGCGACCGTGCTCCGCCCGGTGCCGCGCCGCGAGCTGCGCCTGGCGGAACGGCCGTTCGAGGCTCCTGCTCGGCGGGGGCGCGGCGGACGTCTGCGGATGATCCTCGCCGCCGTCGGCGCCGGCGTCCTGCTCATCGGGGCGGTGCTCCTCGCCGTCCAGCCGCGCGGCGGCGGAGCACGGGCCTCGGCGCCGGAGGCCGACCTGTCGGCCCGGCAGCAGGACCGGCCGCTGCCGACGGGTCTCGGAGTGACGCGATCGGCCACCTGGGACGCGGAGCGGCGGGCCGTGGTCGTCGAGATCTCCTACTCCGCCCAGAGCGCGCCCCTCTCGGGGTCCTTCCTCGAGGTGCTGCCGGGCCCGGACGCGGCGGCGGCGTGCCCCGCGGCCAGCTGGTCCGGAGTGACGGCGGTGCGCAACCGGCCGAGCGACACCGGAGTCGGGGTCGGCTGCGGTTGGAGCCTGACGGACCTGCACGTCCCGGCGCAGGGGATCGTCGACGTCACGGCGACCGTGCCGATCGCGGTGGCCGAGCAGAGCGCCCTGGACGGGTGGCTCGCGGCGGCCGCTTCAGCGACGGCACGGGCAGTGGCCGACCCGGCGGTCACCGGGACGGCGTATCCCGTGCAGCGGCTGCGGGATGTGCGGATCGAGACTCCCGCGCGGACGGTCGGCCGGACCCCGCTGCCGGTGACGCTGGTGCCGGTCTGGCCGAGCGGGGCGGACCCCGTGAATCCCCTGCTGGCGACGCCGTCGTCCGCGCCGGCGAGCAGCATGCTCGACGCGATCGCGGGCGGAGTGGAGGGCGTGCGGTTCAGCGACGGCTGCGGCGGCGCGGTCGCCGTGTCGTCCGACGGGCTGACGGTGACCGCCCTCACGGTGACTCCGTCCTGCGAGCTGCGCGCCCGAGTGGGCGCGTTCTCGGACCTCTCGAGCAGTCCCTTCGCGATCACCACTCGCGAGTGAGTCGACCTCCCGCGCCAGTGTGGAGCCGTCGACGCCACGCGTGCCGTCTACGCGGTCTCGCCTCCTACCATGACGAGACATCCTCATGAAACCACGGTGGAGTGGGGAGCGGGCGGGACGGTCCCGTCCGCAGGGGTAGAAAGGTGTGATCCATGTCACGTGTTCTCTCGACCGACGAGGCGAAGTCCGCGATCCAGCAGATCCAGTCGATCGTCAACGGCGGCCTCGCCGATCAGATCAGCCGCCTCGACGCACAGGGGCGGACACTGTCCGATCCGAATATCTGGGACGGTCCGCTGGCCTCGCAGTTCCGCTCGTCGACCTGGCCGGAGACGAAGTCGGCCCTCGAGAAGGCCAAGCAGGAGCTCGAGGAGCTGCGCAGCCAGCTGGCGACGATCTCGCAGAACATCTTCGCCGCCGGCGGAGGGAGCTGACCGGCCGTCCCGCCCCTGCGTGCTCCGGCGAGCGGGGGCGGGACGTGCTCGTCGTCGCCGCGCTCCTTCCTCCGCGCACCTCCATCGGTGCGTCTCGGGGTGATCGGAGCGCTCTCGAGGAGGACGCGCCGATCGACTCGGTGGCGGAGGCGCGATCACCCGCGCGAGGGCGCTGATCAGCCGCCGTCCGCCGGCGTCGGCGAGACCGACTGCACGAAGTGGATCTCGCCGTCGAGACTGACGAAGCCCCGGCCCACCGTGGGCGGGACGGGGAAGCGCCGCGGGATCTGCGCGCCGAGGAGAGTGCCGTCGTTGTCGACGTCGGGCTGGAGCAGCAGCACGGAGCGGGAGGCCGCCGCCTTCTTCGTCCAGTTCCCGAAATGGCTGCGGAGCTCGCTCGACCGGCCGGCCAGCACGACGCAGAGTCCCGGGCGACCCGACGAGACCAGCCTCCTCAGCGCCTGGTCGGTGTCGTCCCAGCGTTCGGCGTCGTCGAGGAGGAGCAGCACGGGGCCCTCCTCCGTCGACAGCGACGCGAGGAGGGTGCGGAGCTCCTCCGCGCCCACGGCGAGACGGTCGAGGTCGGCGCCCCTGAGCGGGGAGCGTCGATCGCACACTCCCCAGACGGCGACCGAGCCGGCGGCCCGCGCCGCCTCGGCCAGGGCGAGCAGCACGGTCGACTTGCCCGATCGGGCGGGTCCGGCGATGACGACGTGCTCGCCCTCGAAGACCTGGAACGCCAGCGGGGCGAGGTCCGACTCGCCGAGGCCGATCGGGAGCAGCCACGGCTCGCGATCGAAGCGGGCCTCGATCCCGAGTGCGCTCACGGCGACCCTGTCGGGAAGCGTGCCGACCGTGCTCGTCCTGCCGCGCGCGTCCGGCCAGGCGGCCGCGAGCTCGGCGATCGCGTCGTCGAGACCGGCCCTCGGAGTCGCGACCTGCGTCTGCAGGAGCGACGAGGTGATGACGCAGCGCCCCGGCACCGCTGCCGGCGCCTGCACCGGCTTCACCCCGGCGGCGGCGTAGTCCTGCGGGTCGGCGAGGCGGAACAGCCACTTCTGCGTCGTGACCTCCTCCATCACCGAGGGGATCGCCCTCGCCCGGGTGCTCGTCACCGCGAAGTGCAGGCCGAGCTCCGGTCCGTCGGCGTAGGCGCGGGTGAACTCCTCCAGCAGGGCCAGGCCCTCCCAGTCCTGGAACTCGTCCTTCAGAGTCGCGAGACCGTCGATGAGCACCAGCGCACGACGGTGGCCCCCGGGCGATGCTCGGCGCCGGCGCACTTCGTCGCGCAGGTGACGGAGGAACCGGGTCTGCTTCTCGTGAGATCCGCCACCTGCTCCGGCGTAGGAGACGGTGTGCGGGAGTCGCGCGAGCGGGGCGGAGTCGCGGGAACCGGCATCGAGGACGTAGAGGTCGAGCTCGTCCGGAGGGAAGTGGCGGGCGGCCGTCAGCGCGATCGACGCGAGCGCCGTGCTGGTGCCGCTGCCGGGGATGCCGATGAGGAGCAGGTTCCCCTCGCCCAGGTCCCAGCCGGTCGGCGACCGGCGCTGCCGGTCGGGGTCGTCCGAGAGTGCGACGTGCAGGACCTCGCCGACGACGCGACCGAGGTCGGACTCCTCCGCACCGAACCCGCTGAGGGCCACGGTGTCCTCGAGCGGCTCCGGCCAGATCGGGCGGGGAGGGCCGAAGCCGGAAGCGGCGTCCGCCTCGACCACCGCGTCGATCAGGAGATCGAGATCGGTCGGGGCCGTCTCGTCGGCGGCGACCGGGGAGGGGCCCTCGACGGGGACGCCTGTGTGTCCGACCGGGCGGACCTCGATCGCTTCGACGGCCGCCGCCTCCGCGCGACCGGTGACCAGCGCCGTCTGGACGGGTGAGATGTCGTTCTGGCCCCGCTTCACGTACGCCCGGCCGGTCTGGGAGCGGGAGATCCCGGCCGCGCTCGCGACTCCGATCACGTCGGCGGAGTCGTCCCGGCTCTGCACCCGGAGGGCGACGCGGAGGTTGGTGTTGGCGAGGATGTCGTCGTTCACCACTCCGGCAGGACGCTGGGTGGCGAGGATCATGTGCACGCCGAGCGTACGGCCGACCGCGGCGACGCTCACGAGGGACGTCAGGACGTCGGGATGCTCCTTCGCGAGAACGGCGAACTCGTCGACGACGAGCAGGAGCCGCGGCATCGGCTCCGGCGGCGAGGTGGCCCAGTACGCGTCGAGGTCGTCGACACCCTCGCCGGCGGCGGCGAAGAGCCGCTGACGACGCCGCATCTCGGCCTCGAGCGAGCGCAGCGCGCGGTCGGCGAGCTGGGCGTCGAGGTTGCTGATGGTGCCGATCGTGTGCGGGAGCCGCTCGCAGGACGCGAACGCTGCACCCCCCTTGAAGTCGATGAGCACGAAGGTGAGGCGCGTCGGATCGTTCCAGGCCGCGAGGCCGGCCACGAAGGAGCGCAGGAACTCGCTCTTGCCCGAGCCCGTGGTGCCGCCGACCAGGCCGTGCGGGCCGTCGGCGACGAGATCGAGCACGAGCGGACCGTGCTCGGACGAGCCGACGGGCGCGCGCACGCCCCGGGCGCTCGACCACCACCCCCGGACGTCCGCGGCGGTCGGACGATCGGCGCCCAGCAGGGGCGGCAGCCGCACGAGCGCGGGGAGAGCCGCCCCCGCGGTGACGAGCTCCGGGTCCTCGAAGCGCGCCAGGTCGCGCGCACAGCGCTCGGCCGTGGAGGAGGCGAGACCGGCGAGCACCACGTCCTCGACGGTGATCCGCTCGTCGGGCCGGGAGAGGACCGCCGAGGCGTCCGCTCCGACCCGGACGACGACCGTGCAGGAGGCGGGGAGCTGCTCCTCCGACGCCGCGAGCACGAGGCCGGAGATCCGGATCGCCGCCTCGCGCTCGCCGCGGCCGAGTCCGAGGAGCTCGCGCGCCGGAGCGGCGCGTCCCTCGGTCAGCACGTCGGAGTCGAGCACCAGGAGCACGCGCGGCGAGTCCTCCTCGCGGAGGGCGCGGAGGAGCTCGGAGCTGCGGTCGCGCCGGTCGGAGAGGCGGCGTCCGCCCCCGGGCAGACGCGTGTGGGGGAGCCAGGAGGCCCAGCTCCAGTCGGAGTCGCGTCGCCGGTCGCAGAACATCCCGATCGCCAGGTCGGCCGGACCGCAGTGGACCGCCGCCTGGCAGAGCAGGCTCCTCGCCAGAGCGAGGCCGCCCTCGCGGTCGCCGACGATCCCGACGACGCCCGAGTCCGCGAGATCGATGGACACGGGCGCGCTCGGGACGACGCTCACCGCCAGGATCGCGCGCACCTCCTCCTCGAGCCGCGGCACTCCGCGCTGATCGAGCGGGGGAGACCACGGGACGTCGCCGACGCCGATGTGCAGGCGGAGCACATCGGCGGAGGTCGCGCGCCGCTGCCACAGCGACGTGGCGGGCAGCGCCGCCCGGCGGATCGTCGTCGCCGGGTCGGGCGCGTCCTCCTCGAGGCGGGCCCGTTCGACACGCGCGGAACGGGCGATGGCGTCGCGGAGCGTCTGCAGCGCCTCGCCGTAGCGCTGCTCCTCGGACCGGGTCGCTCGGGCGTGCCGGTGCCGCTGCTCGAACCACAGGCCCACTCCGGCCACGGGGCTGAGCGCGGCGAAGAGGGCGTAGCGCGCATCGCCCATGATGAGGACCATCGCGAAGGCGAGGACGAGCGGCGCGGCGACGGTGATCACGCTGAAGGTCGTGGCGGAGGCGATCTCGAGGCGGGCCGGCGGGACGACCGCCTCGCCGGCCGCCGGACGTCCCGGTCGCGGCGGCCGGTTGAAGGGCACGGTCGCCGTCGCGGAGACGTTGTCCGCGCTCCCCGGCTCGGGCGCGAGGAGCTCGGGAGGCGCGGGGCGCAGTCGGAGAGCCGCCCCACCGGCGATCACGACCACGGCGTCGGAGACGAGGACCCCGTCCCCGGTCGCGGAGACGCCGTCGACCAGAGTGCCGTTGGTGCTGTCGGCGTCGCGCACCCGCAGGCCGTCGCCCTCGCGGGTCACCGAGAAGTGCTCCCAGGAGGCGCTCGCCGTGTCGAGGACGACGTCGGCGTGCGGGGAGCGGCCCACGATCAGCGCACGGCCCCGCGGGATCTCGACCACGGCTCCCGCGCCGAGACCGCCCGACAGCACGGCCGTCCACCCGCGGGCCGCGGCAGGTCGGGGCAGGGGGGAGCGGGCGATCCGCGTTCCCTCGAGCAGCAGCAGATCGGCCAGCCGGGTCTCCACAGGATGCAGGGCGGTGTCGACGGCGAGGGCCGTCCCGGGCGGGAGGCGGTGCCCGGTGGCGGTGGCGATCAGCTCGCCGAGTGTCGCGGAGTCGCGGTGGCGGCCGAGGTCGATGTCGGAGCGGGTGCCGTCGAGGTCGAGGAGGAGTCGCACCGGGGGCTCACGGTCGGGGCTGTCCGGCGAACCAGAGCAGCGGCGGGTCGGCGGGCCGCAGGCCGAGACGCTGCGGCGAGGAGTGGAGGGGGAGTGCCGGGGCGTCCAGAGCGTGCGCGGCGCCGAAGTCGAGCGGCGGACCGGCGAGCCCGTCCGTCGGTCCGATCGTGGATCCCCGTAGTGCGGCGGCGACCGCCGAGGGTCCCCTGCTGCCTGCGACGGCCGCGGCTCGCACGAGCGCCACGACGGCGTCGTGGCTGGGGGCGTCCGCGACCGCGGCGAGATCGCGGAACGCGCGGTCGCCGAGGAGGGTCGCCCGCGCGACATCGTCGGCGGTCATCCGCACGGCCCCCAGGAACGCGGAGGCGGCGCGTCCGCGCTCGTCGCCGCGGAGGGCGACCGCGTCGCCGGAATCCGTGCCGATCGTCGTCAGATCTCCCGAGAGGGTGCCTCCGGCCGCGGCCAGGGCGGGAGCGAAGGCGGGGCTCAGCGCGTCGGGCGTGAGCAGGATCGGGACGGACGCCCCCGCCGCCTGCAGAGCTGCGACCGCCGTCGCCTGCGCCGCGGCGGGGCCGGACACGACGACGCGCTCGACCGCCGGCTCGCCCTCGAGGTGCGGGCGGGCGGCGGTGATGATCACGTCCGCGGTGGCGCCGGGATCGGCGGTCACCGTCGCGGCGGGCGAGAGACCGGTCGGGGTGCCTCCACCGGTGTCGACGAGGAGTACCCGGGCGCCTCCGCCGGCCTCCTCCACGAGTGCCGCGTCGGCCGAGGCAGTGTCGGGTCCGAGGGACCAGACGCCGTCGCCGGGCAGGGCGGGGCCACCTCCGTACGGGAGGACGGCCGCTGTCCCCGCGGCCCGAGCGGCGTCCACGGCCGCAGCGGTGTGGGTGCCGTGGGTCGCGAGGACGAGGCCGGACACGCCCTGCCCCGTCAGCTCCTCGACGGCGGCGCGGGCACCCTCGGGCGTCCCGTGGTCGTCGACGGCGACGAGACCGATCTCGCAGCCGCCCATCGCTGACCGGTGCGCGGCGACGACGGCGCCGTTCGCCGCGTCCTTCCATTCCGCGCCCTCGCCCGGAGCCGAGCTGAGCGAGACCACCACCCCGAGCGTCATCCGCTCGGGCACCCGGGCGCACGAGAAGCCGACAGGCAGAGCGGCGACCTCCGTCATCGGAGCCGACTGCGGGGGCAGGAGGGAGACGAGGGCACCGCTGACGCCGAGGAGGGCGACGGCGCCGCCGACCAGCATCGTGGTCCGTCGAGCGGTGCGGGGGTGCTGCGCCGCGCGCCTGCCCAGGCGGGTCATCGCTCGTCCCCGATCTGGAAGGAGTAGACCGTCCGGGTCCGCGTGCCCTCGGGCAGGTCGAGGTGGAACGCGGGAAGCGCATCCCCGGCGCGGAGGGAGGCCCGCTCCTGGGCCTGCGCCAGCAGGATGCCCGAGACGTCCTCGGACCGCACCGCGGCGTAGCCCCGTGCGCTCTGCGAGGCGAGGGCGAGCTGCACGTCGGCGGTGCCGACCTTCGCGGCACTCGTGGTCATCGATCCGAGCAGGCCGGAGCCGCCGACCGTCCGGTCGCCGAGGTCCAGGAGCACCTTGTGCAGATCGGCTGCGAGGAGCGCGGCGGCCGCGTCGGTGTCGCGGGTCGAGGCGTCGATCGTCGTCGCGATGCCGGCCAGGGAGGCGCGCGTCCGCTCGGAGACGGCCCCGCCGATCCGGGCCTCCGCGGTGCGGAGATCCCGGTGCCCGGCGTCCACCGTCGCCGCACCGTCGGAGCGGATGCCGGAGGAGGCCGTGCGCAGACTCGAGACCGACCGGCCGAACATCGCGACGACCGCGTCGGCGTCGGCGCCGGAGCGCGTCGAGATCCGCCGCACCTGCTCGTCGAGGAGTGCGGTGACCGCGGATGCGGCGGCCGTGTCCGCCTCGGCGAACGCCTCCTGGATCGCCGGTGCGAGAGCGTCCTGCTGGGCGCCGAGAGCGTCGATGCGGGTGCCGAGGGCGTCGCGCTGAGCGGTCAGCGCGTCGACGCCGGTGCGGAGGGAGGCGAGTAGGCCGGTGAGGCGCGCGTCGTCCGCGCCGGCCGTCGCGCCGGCCTCGGCCACGCCGCTGCGGACCGTGGCGAGCGCGGCGCGCAGGGCGGCGAGGTCGGCACTAGCGCCGGTGCTGCCGACGGTGGAGGCGACGGCGGTCCACGCGTGGACCTGGTCGCTCAGCCGGTCGGCCAGGGGGGCCGGATAGCCGTCGGGAGCGTCGAGGCGGCCCGTGCCGGAGCAGGGCGTCGCGGTCAGGTAGGCGCGGAGCTCCTCGACGGAGCCCCGGGTCACCTCCACGGGTGCGCGCGTCGGGCGCCCGGTCGGCGTGGGTGCGGCAGCAGGGGACTGTGTCGCCGGCGACAGCTCGCAGAGCCGATCGGCCAGCTCCTGGTTCTGCGCCGACAGCGACCCCGTGCTGGTCGGCGTGCCGAGCTCGTCCAGGGCGGTCGTGGCGGCGGTGCCGACCGAGGCGACCGTCGTCTCCAGGCCCGCGGTGTCCGCGTCGAGCTCGTCCAGCGTCGCCGACAGGGCGGCGAGTGCCCGGGTGACGGATCCCTCCGGGTCGGCCAGGGTGTCCACCGAGGCCGACGCGGCGTCCACCTTGCTCGCGAGGGCGGCGAACCCGGCCTGCACGCCGTCCATCAGCTCCGGCTGCAGAGAGTCGACGAGGTCCTGCCCGCGATCGAGCATCCCGAGCAGCACGGTGTCGACGGCGGCTCCGGAGGCGGCGAGGGAGCAGGTGGTCGAGGGTGCCGTGCAGGTCTCGGCGGAGGGCTGTGCCGGCCCCGCGGCAGCACGGACAGCCGCGACGACCTCGTCGCGGCAGGACTCGGCCGCCGTCCCGTACGCGTCGAGCTCGGCCGTGAGCCGCAGCAGCTCGGAGTGGATCGAGCCGGAGCGGCCGCCGTCGACGGCGACTCCGCATCCGCTGCCCGAGACCGTCGGCGGCGGCACCGCGGCCGATGTGTCGCCCAGCAGGGCGTCCACCGCGTCGATCGCCTCGGACAGCTGCGCCAGCAGGCCGGACTCGGTGCCCGAGACCGTCGACGACAGCTGCGCCCGGAGCGCGCCGAGCTGCCCGGAGAGGCTCTGCATCGAGGCCGCCGTCGAGGCGGCGCCGGCCCGCAGCTCCTCGGCCGTGCGGACACCGAGAGTCTCGGAGGTCGCGTCGAGCGAGGCCCGCACCTCGGCGACGGTGGTGCCGGCCTGGGTCAGCAGGTCGTCCACCGCGGTGACGACCTCGATCGTGCGGCGCTCGAGGGCGAGCGGCGAGGCGTCGGAGGAGTCGAACGCGGCGCCCAGCGCCCCCTCGGTGGTCGGGTCGGTGCTCAGGCCGGGCTGGACCGCCAGGTCGAAGGCGGGGACGGCGAAGTCGGCGACGTCGGCGACGAGGGTCAGCGTCGCCGTCGCGCCACCGCCCGGGGGAGCGAGGAGAGCGGCCCACTGCACGACGGCGTCTCCGTGCTCGTCACGGCTGAGCACGCCGTTGGTGACGGCCCCCGACTCGCTCTCGGTGACGACGCGACTCGGCGAGACGCCCGGCAGGACCGCGGAGGCTGCGATCGTCAGCGGAGCGCCGACGAGTGCACTGCGGCGGGCTGCCCGACCGGCCGCGTCGAACGCGACCTCCTCGGGTCGGACCGTCAGGTTCTCCACCGCGAGCGAGATCTCGATCCGACCCGAGCGCCCGGCGAGGCCGGCCGGATCGGTGCCCGAGGCGTCGGCGGTACGCCACGAGGGCCGCACACGGACCGGCAGGTCGGCGGCGACCTCGGGGGGATTGTAGACGGTGGTGGTCGCCGAGGTGTCGGACGGGTCGTCGCCGACGGCGAGGGCCGTCCCCTCGATCGCACGGACACCCCCGTCGAACGAGACGGCGACGGACACCGCCTGCAGCACCCTGGCGGCGGTGAGCGCCGGCTCCGGTGGCGTGCAGCCCGCCAGTACAGCGGCCACGACCGCGATCGCCGCTGCGGCCGTCGTCCTGCGAGCATTCGAGCGCACCCTGACCACCCCTCGTCCCGACGGGGCACCGGGCGGTGCCGCTCACGTCGACATGAGAGATGCTCGCAGATGAGCGGAACCCCGAGAGCCGGTGGCGCACGATGACCTGCACCGCGCGCCCCGGGGTCAGACGAGCTTCAGCTTCTTGCGGAGCGCCTGCACGTGCCCGGTCGCCCGGACGCCGTACTGCGCGAACTCGAGCGCTCCCTCGGCTCCGACGACGAACGTCGAGCGCAGCACGCCGACGACGGTCTTGCCGTAGAGGCTCTTCTCGCCCCACACCGCGTACGCGCGGTGCACGGTCATGTCGGGGTCGCTCAGCAGCGGGTACGCGATGCCCTGGGCGTCGGCCCAGCGGCGCAGCGCCTCCGGGGCGTCCCGCGAGATCCCGAGGACCTCGTAGCCGGAGTCGCGGAGGGACGCCGCGTTGTCGCGGAAGTCGCAGGCCTCCGTGGTGCAGCCGGGGGTGTCGGCCTCGGGGTAGAAGAACAGGATGACGCGCCGTCCGCGGTAGTCCGCGAGCGAGACGGGCTCGCCGTCCTGGTTCGGCAGCGTGAACTCCGGAGCGGAGTCGCCGGCGGCGAGGCGCGCCTCGGCGGGGAGGGGGGAGAGGTCGGTCATCGTCTGCTTCCGTCGGTCGTGGCGAAGGTGGTCAGGAGGCGCTGGAGCGAGTCGAGGCGCTCCGGTCCGCTGGCGCCCAGCAGTCCGCCCTCGACCGCCTCGATGATGGCGCAGTCGGGGGAGTCGGGCAGGTGCGTGCAGCCGCGCGGGCAGTCCCGGGCGATCACGGCGAGTGTCGTGAACGCGCCGAGGATGTTGTCGGTGTTCACGTGGCCGAGTCCGAACGAGCGGACGCCGGGGGTGTCGATGACCCAGCCGTGCCGGTCGCCGCGCTCCACGCGGAGCGAGACGGTGGAGGACGAGGTGTGCCGACCGCGGCCCGTCACGGTGTTGACGCGCCCGATGGCCCGGTGCGCGTCCGGGACGAGCTTGTTCACGAGGGTGGACTTGCCGACTCCGGAGTGCCCGACGACCACGGTCTCGTGGCCGAGGAGGGCGTCGGCGATCTCGTCGACCGGCGGCTCGTCCTGGCTCGAGAGGAACACGCGGAGGTCGAGCCCCTCGAAGTTGCGGAGGAACGGGGCCGGGTCCGCGAGGTCGGTCTTGGTGATGCAGAGCATCGGAGTGATCCCGGCGTCGAAGGCGGCGACCAGGTAGCGGTCGACCAGCCGGGTCCGGGGCTCGGGGTCGGCGGCGGCCACCACGCAGAGCATCTGGTCGGCGTTGGCGACGATCACGCGCTCGATCGCGTCGGTGTCGTCGGCGCTGCGGCGGAGGAGGGTCGACCGCTCGCGGATGCGGACGATGCGGGCGAGCGTCCCCTCGTCCCCGCTGGAGTCCCCGACCACGTCGACGCGGTCGCCGGCCACGATCGCCTGGCGCCGCAGCTCGCGGGCCCGGGCCGCCGTGAACTCGTGCTCCTCGGGCGTCCCGTCGCCGATCATCACCGTGTAGCGACCCCGGTCGACGCCGAGCACCATCGCGATCTCGGCGTCCTCGTAGGCGGGCCGGTTCTTGGTCCGGGGCTTCGTGCCCTTCGGGTTCGGGCGCACCCGCGCGTCCGACTCGTCGTACCCGTCGAAGTCGTCGAGAGCACCGTCGGCGTCGAGGCCGCTGTCCGTCCACCACGACACGGGTCAGACCGATCCGGCGAGGGTCGTCCACAGCTCCGGGAACTGCGGGAGGGTCTTCGCTGTCGTCGCGACGTCCTCGATCACCACGCCGGGGACCACGAGGCCGATCAGAGCGCCGGCGTGGGCCATGCGGTGGTCGGAGTAGGTGCGCCAGCGGCCGCCGTGGAGCTCGGCGGGCTCGATGCGCAGACCGTCCTCGAGCTCCGTGACCCGGCCGCCGAGGCCGGTGATCTCGGCGGCGAGGGCGGCGAGGCGGTCCGTCTCGTGGTGGCGGATGTGGCCGATCCCGGTCAGGGTGCTGGGAGTGGAGGCCAGCGCGGCGAGGGCGGCGAGGGCGGGGGCGAGCTCGCCTCCCTCCGACAGATCGAGGTCCACGCCCAGGATCTCGTCGCCGCCGGTGACCACGAGGTCCTCGCCGTCCCGCTCGACCCGGGCGCCGAACAGCGGCAGGATCCGCTCGAGGTGCGCCCCGACCTGCGTGGTGACGGTCGGCCAGTGGCGCAGCCGGACGCGGCCGCCCGTGACGAGGGCCGCAGCGAGGAACGGCGCGGCGTTCGAGAGGTCGGGCTCGATCAGCACGTCGGCGCCGGCGATGGGCTGCGGCGCGACGGTCCACTCGCCGTCGGCGGGCGTGCCGACCTCGACGCCCCGTGCCGCCAGTGCGGCGACGGTCATGTCGATGTGGGGCCGGGAGGGGACGGCGCTGCCCTCGTGGCGCAGGTGCAGTCCCTCCTCGAAGCGTGCGCCGGCCAGCAGGAGCGCCGAGACGAACTGGCTCGACCGCGAGGCGTCGACGACGACGTCGCCGCCCCGGACGGCCCCGGAGCCGTGGACGGTGAAGGGGAGCGCGCCGCGGCCGTCGTCGGCGACGTCGACGCCGAGCGCGCGGAGGGAGGCGATCGTCGCCCCCATCGGCCGCTTCGCCGCGTACGCGTCGCCGTCGAAGGTGGTGGGGCCGAGCGCGAGGCCGGCCAGCGGCGGGACG